>CAZVNU010000466.1:0-1504 GCA_964628335.1 uncultured Phycisphaeraceae bacterium | reverse complement strand
CCTCGGCGTAGGCGAAGTGCGATTCCTTGCCCTTGCCGAGGTTCTTGGTGAATTCGCCGGGCAGGAACCAGGCGTAGCCCACATTGAGGTCGATGCGCTTGTCCAACTCGACGCGCACGCGCAGATCGAGTTCGTGGCCCAGGAAGTCGCCGCTGTTGCCGGTGTTGTCGCGCAGATTGGCGTTTATGAAGGAATCGGTGTCGCTGGCCAGCCAGTAGGCGCTGTAGCCGCCGTCGATGCGGACCTTGGCATGGGGTTGGAGTTCGAAACGGCCCTTGGCCGTGATGATGTTCTCCGGTGTGACATAGTCGTTGCTCGACCATGGGCGGGCGAAGCCGAACAGGCGCTCGAAGCGGTTGCTTTCGCGGTCGGTGGGGCTCTTGTCGCCGCTGGCGTAGCCGCCGAACAGGCTGAAGCGGGTCTTCCAGTCGTCCTGCAGGCGGTAGCCGACTTCCGCCGTGGCCAGGAACGCCTTGTGCTCGCCGACCTGGGTGGCGTTGGTGTTGGCGTCGCCGAACTGGTAGGCGCCGGTCAGGTCGTAGTCGAAACCCGTTTTGCCGATGTCGCCGTAGCCGCGCAGGTAGGCGGTGTGGATCTTGCGGTGGGTCACGCCCCTTTCCGCGTCGCGGTCGAGCAGGAAATAAGCGGGCTGGAGCGTGATGTATTGCGACCACTTGCGCCAATGGCCGATGGCGCCGTAGAACCAGACATTCTCATTGGCGCGGTCCGCCGCGGTGATCGCGCGCACCACCGGTTGCAGGGCGAAGGCGTCCAGTTGCCAGTCGTCGTTCTGGTCGCCCAGGAGGGCGCGGAAGCCGTCGAAGTTGTTGGTCGTGTTGCGCCATTCGTTGCGGCCGATCAGGCGGCGGTCCAGTTCCTCGAAGGCGATGCGCCCGCCCTGCACGCGCAGGGTCTTGTTGGTGTCGGCGAAGTTCTTCAGGTGCAACTCGGCGAAGGCCTGGATGATGCCCCACTCGTTGGTTTCGCGGCCGGAGGTGTCGCCGCTTTTCTGGAATCCGGAGTGGCTCACGCGGGAGTCCTGGATTTCCACCACGAAACGCAAGGGGTCGAGGATGTCCTTGATGCCCAGGTAACCGCGGGTGCGGTGGTAGAAGGGGTCGTTGGCCTCCTGCCTTGGGCGCTGAAAATCGTTGTCGCGGCGCTCGTAGCGGATGCGGTATTCGAGCCCGACATCGAGCCATGAATAATCCTGGAACAGGGTCTTGTCGAAGTCTTCCAGGATCGGCAGGCCGGTCTTGTCCAACTGGCGCACATAGGGCGGCGGCTCGGGCAGCGGCGTGGTGCCGGTGCTGCGGGCCTTGACGAAATGCTTCTTCTTGTCGGCGGCCGTGTTCTTTTCGGAGGCGTTGGCCTCCTTGACCAGACCGAGCACGGAATCGGCCTGCTGGGGGGTGAGGTCCTTGCCGCCGTCGGAGGCGTTCAGGAGGTGGCGCAACTTGACGAGTTCGTCGGCCGAGAGTTGCGGGGCCAAGGTGGCATCGGC
>CAZVNU010000465.1:0-1508 GCA_964628335.1 uncultured Phycisphaeraceae bacterium | reverse complement strand
GCGTGATCGTGGCCACCCAGCCGTTGGACAACATCTGCCCGCTGTATCTGCCGACCAAGAAGAACCAGGACGAAAGCCTGGGCGACCAGACCGTCACCCAGTGGGAAGGCCCCTTGTGCGAAAAAATCGGCCTGCTCAAAATGGATTTTCTGGGCCTGCAAACCATCAGCGTGATCGAGCGCGCCAAGCAGCTGATCCGCAAGGATTTCACCGCCGCCCAAATCAAGGCGCAAGTGGCGCCGCCCGCCGGCTCGGCCCAAAAAGAAAACGCCGACCCCGCCTGCGACCCGCTCGACCTGGATCGTTTGGTGGGCGATGATCCGCGCGTCTTGGCGCTGTACCAGCGCGGCGAAACCGACGGCGTGTTCCAGTTCGAATCCGGCGGCATGAAGGGCTTGCTGATGGGCATGAAGCCCGACCGCCTGGAAGACCTGATCGCCGCCAACGCCCTGTACCGCCCGGGCCCGATGGAATACATCCCGCAGTACAACGCCCGCAAGCACGGCCGCGAAGAAGTGCCCAAGGTGCACCCCGACGCCGACCAAATCACCGGCGAAACCTACGGCATCATGATCTACCAGGAGCAGATCATGCAGGTCCTCAACAAGATCGGCAACATCAAGTTGCGCGCCGCCTACGATGTGATCAAGGCCATTTCCAAGAAAGTGGTGGAGAAGATCGAAAAGGCCAAGGCCGACTTCATGGTGGGCGCCAAGGCCAACGGCGTGGGCCAGGAAGCGGCCGAAAAGATTTTCGCCGACATCATGATGTTCGCCGGCTACGGCTTCAACAAGTCGCACTCCACCGGCTACTCCATCGTCTCGTACCAGACGGCCTACCTCAAGACCCACTTCCCGCTGCAATTCATGGCGGCGGTGCTGACCTTTGAATCGGGCGCCATTGAAAAAGTGGCGGAAAAACTCGAATCCTGCAAGCGCCTGCGCCTGCCTGACGGCACCCGCGGCGCCGAAGTGCGCCCGCCGGATGTCAACCATTCCGAGATCGCCTTCACCGTGGTGTTCGACAAGGACGAGAAGAAAACCCCTTCTTCCGGCCACATCCGCTTCGGCATGTCGGCGGTCAAGGGCGTGGGCGACAAAGCGGTGGAAGCCATTTTGGCCGCCCGCCAAAAAGACGGCCCCTTCCGCAGCATCTTCGACTTGACCGAGCGGGTGGATTTGTCCAAAGTCAACAAAGGCGTGTTGGAATCCCTGGTCAAATGCGGCGCCTTCGACTCCCTGCATGGCGGCGCCCCCTCGCGCGCGGCGCTGCTGGCGGCGGTCGAGCCGGCCATCGCCCGCGGCGCCCAGGAATCCGCCTTGCAAAATTCCGGCTCCTTCCTGTTTGGCGCGGTGGCCGCCACCGCCAAAGCGGCCAAAAAAGACGAGCCCTCGCTGCCGGAAGTCGAACCCTGGAGCATGCGCGACGGCCTGGAGAAGGAAAAGGAAGTGCTGGGCCTGTATGTTTCCAGCCATCCGATGGCCGAGCATCTGCCGGCCTTGCAGGCC
>CAZVNU010000464.1:0-1509 GCA_964628335.1 uncultured Phycisphaeraceae bacterium | reverse complement strand
CGGCGCACCCCGCACCACCGCCGCCGCATATCCCGACGCCGGGCCCGGTTGCAACCTCAACCCTCGGCAACCTGAACATCCTGCCGCGCTCGGCCTGGACCCGCGTGCTCGGGCCGGTCAGCGACAAAATCAACTCGATGAACGGCATCAAGCACATCACCGTCCACCATGAGGGCTGGCAGGTGGTGAATTTCGAGGACCAAGCCAACACCATCGACCGGCTGGAAAAAATCCGCCTTGGCCACACCCGCAGCAAGCGCGACGGCGGCCGGGGCTGGAGCGACATCGGCTACCACTTCATCATCGACCGGGGTGGCCGCATCTGGGAAGCGCGCAATCTGAAATACCAAGGCGCCCATGTCGAAGCCCGCAATGAAAACAACCTGGGCATCATGTGCCTTGGCAATTTCGATGACCAGGCGCCCTCGCAAAAACAACTGGATGCACTGGCCGCCGCCCTCAAAACATTCAAAGCCGAGTTCCGCGTGCCGATGAACCGCATCTACACCCACCAAGAGTGGACCGGAGCGCAAACCCGCTGCCCCGGGCGCACCCTGCAGGCCAAAATGGCCGGCATCCGCCGCGCCAATGTGATCGGGTGATTTTCTTCTTGCTTTAATCCCGGGTTTTCACCTGCGCCTCTGCCGCAGGCGGTGGCACCATGGACCAAGTGGCGCTACCTTTCCCCTATGCCCACCCACTTTGCCAACCTTGACTTTGAACGCCTTGACCGCTGCGGCCACCCCGAAGCGGTGTATGCCGCAGGCAAAACCCCGGAAGAAGTCTGCACCATCACCTTTGACATGGTGGCGCACCAGGGTTTCGCCCTGATCACCCGCATGGACGAAACCCACGGCGCGCTGCTGGAAAAAAACTGCCTCAACCGGCTGGACATCCTCTGGTCCCCGCGCCGGCGAACCGCCCTGGTCGGCACCCCGCCGCCGGAACGCAAACTGACCAAGCCCGTGCGCATCGTCTGCGCCGGCACCAGCGACCGCGTGGTGGGCGCCGAAGCCGCCCTCGCCCTGCGCGCCCTTGGCATCGTCGCCCCCATCGTGATGGATGTGGGCGTGGCCGGCCTGCACCGCCTGATTGAAACACTGCCCGAATTGCGCCAATCCAGCGCCATCATCGCCATCGCCGGCATGGAAGGCACTTTGCCCGGCGTCATCGCCGGCCTGGTCGCCTGCCCGGTGATCGCCGTGCCCACCAGCATCGGCTACGGCGTGTCGGCCCACGGCCAGGTGGCGCTCAACACCATGCTGGCCTCGTGCGCGGCCGGCCTGACCGTGGTCAACATCGACAATGGCTTTGGCGCCGCCTGCGCGGTGGGGCGCATGATCGTCAAATGACACTGACCACCCCACCGGCTTTGCCCCCCCGCCCGCCAAACGCCCACAAAGGCGACTTCGGCACCGTCATCGTGATCGGCGGCTGCCCCACCATGTTTGGCGCGCCGGCCCTGGCGGCGCGGGCCGCCTTGCGACTGGGCAGCGGGTTGGTGAAATT
>CAZVNU010000463.1:0-1519 GCA_964628335.1 uncultured Phycisphaeraceae bacterium | reverse complement strand
GGCGCGCATCGCTTCAAAGACCTCTCATCCCACGCGCATAGCCGCCGCGTCTTTTCAGTGCGCCAAGATCGGCTTGGGCTGAAAGACCATCGCAATTCCCAACGCGTCCAACACCTTGCGGATGGTTTCAAATTGAGGTTTGGCACCCGGCGCAAAGGCCTTGTACAGGCTGGCGCGGGTCAGGCCGGATTCTTTCGCCACTTTGGTCATTCCCCGGGCGCGGGCGATGTTGTTGATGGCATCGAGCATTTCCTCCGGGTCGCCATCAGCGACGACTTGCGACATGTACTCGGCGATGTCCTCCTCGGTTTGAAGGGCATCGGCGATGTCCCAAGTTTTGAGTTCCGAAATTTTGCGGGTTTTCTTGTTTTTCATGGCTGGATCTCCTTGGCGATTTGCTTGGCTTTCGTGATGTCGCGCCGCTGGGTCGATTTGTCGCCGCCACACAGCAGCACGATGATGGTTTTGCCCGATTTGGCGAAGTAGAGGCGGTATCCGGGTCCCAGGTCGATCTTCATCTCGGAAACCCCATCGCCAATGGATTTGGCGTCGCCCAGATTTCCAAGTTCCACCCGCCTGATCCGGCGCTCAATGGCGAGTTTTGCCCTGCGGTCGCGCAGGCGCTGAGTCCATTCCGTGTATTCCGGCATTTCTTTGATGGTAAATATGCCGGAATTGTATCCAAATGGAAACACCCTGTCAACCTGTTCACGAGAAAAATCCGGCCAATCCAAAGAATCCGCCGCCCGGAAAGCGGACGGGGGATTGGTTTGGGCACTCCATTTCCACGACGCTCCGCGCCGGGGCGTTCACTTTTTCACGCATGCGCCAGCATGTATTCCTTGGCCGCCGTGGCCAGGAAGCGTGAGCGGGTCATGCTGTGGCGCTTGGCCCAGGCATCCCCGGATTTGACGATCTTTTCCGGAAGCGTGATGTTCAGGCGCACCGACTTGCCTTCGAAGGCATCCAGATCCACCGACACGGCGGCCCAGATGGCATCCTTGTAATCGGGGTTTTTGAAGTGCTTCTCAATGGGATGGATCTTGGGAATGGGAAGGCCGTCCTCGGCCAGACCCTCGGCGTGGAAGACGATGGCCTCCTTGGCCTGCTCCAAGGCTTCTTCCAGCGTGTCGCCGGCGGAGAAGCAGCCCGGCATGTCCGGGACGGTGACGCCGTAGCAGGAGTTCTTTTCTTTGTGGATGGCGATGGGGTAGGTTTTCATTTGAGGCCTGCCTGTTTGAGGATGCTGTTTGCGGTGCCGATGGAGAGGTCTTTCTTGGGGTGGGGAACGGTGGCGCGCCCCGGCTTGGTGGGGTGCTTGAATTGGTGGTGCGATCCTTTGACGCCCACCAAACGCCACCCGTCCTTCTCGATCATCTTGATGATTTCACGGCTGTTCATGGTGTGTATTTTATACACATTTTTAATCCTGTCAAGGGGTGCCTTGGGAAAATCAGGGCTGGCGGGTCAGTGTGGCACGGGCGTCCCGCCCGTGTGTTGAATGCGGTGTTCACAAAGT
>CAZVNU010000462.1:0-1521 GCA_964628335.1 uncultured Phycisphaeraceae bacterium | reverse complement strand
GAAAAACGACGCGCGCCAGAAATTCGGCGCGCGTCGTTTTGTAGGGGATTCAGCGAACGCGGCGAGCCGCCGCGTCTACTTTTTGGCGTCCTGCCTTGCTATAAGGGGAGGCTTATCCCGAATTCAGGTTTCTATTCCGGCACTTCAAACTCCACGACCCCCTGCGTCGCCAAGGGCAACAACCGCGCATCGTGGGTGGCGATCACCACCACAGCCTTGGGGTGGGTTTTGACATACTCCGCCAAAGCAACGCTCAAGGCGGCGGTGTTGCCGTCGTCCAAGCCGGAGGTGGGTTCGTCCAGCAGCAGCACGCCAGGGGTTTTGACCATGGCGCGGGCCAGCCCCACGCGCTGTTTTTGGCCGCCGGAAAGTTCCACCGGCCGCACATCGGCGTAATCCTGCATGCCCAATTTTTCCAGCCACACCTGGGTCTGGGTGAAAATCTCGCGCCGGTTCAGGCCGGCCAAACTGGCCGAAATTTCCAGGTTGCGCGCCACGCTGGCGTAGGGCAGCAGATTGTGGCCTTGGAACATGAAGCCCAGTTGCTCGCGCTCGAAGGCGCGGTTGGGCGGTCCGCCTTGGGGCACTTCCACCCGGCCCTTTTGCGGCTTGAGATAACCGGCCAGCAAACGCAGCAGGGTGCTTTTGCCGCAGCCGGAATAGCCCTTGAGCACGGTCATGCCAGGCGAGAATTCGCGGGTGTAGGCGGTGAACACCGGCGGCCGGCCGGGGTAGCGGAAGGTCAGGTCGCGGGCAACCAAATGAATGGGCGCAAAACTCATGGCAGAACCCTCCCCACCGGCTTCATCAAGCCGACGGCCACCGGAATGAGCGACACGATGACGCCAAGGCCAAGGGCCAGCAGGATGACCGGCACATCGGCGCGGAAAAAGGCCAGCGAATCGGCGGGCGTCCACGACCCGGTCGGGCTGCCCATGGCGGTGAATAGGTCGGCTGCGTACAGGCCGCAGGGCAGGAGCACCGACAAGCCGGCGGCCAGGGCGAGCAGGGCGTTCTCCAGCAGGTGGCGCAACCACAGCAACCAGGCCGGGGTGCCCATGCTGCGCATCAACGCGGCGGTGAAGCGCAGTTCGCGGAATTCCAAAATGGTCAGGGTGCCGAACACCAACGCCACCAACGGCGCGATGATCAGCAAAATGGCCGAGCGCCATTGGGCGTGGGCGGCGGCGACATGGTCCAGCTCATCCAGGATGTTCTTGGGGTCGTGAATGGTGGCGCCCAAATTGTTCTCCGCCACTTGATAGGCGCGCAATTCCTCCGCCAACCGCATGGCGGCCTTTGGCCCGGAAAGTCGGCCATTGCCGGCGGTTTCAATCATGGTGACATCGGTGATGATCTGACGGGCCAGATAATCGCCGGGAATCATCGGCTGCAACAGGCAGGCTCCGTCTTGAAAGCGGCGAAACCATGCCGGACGCTCCGCCACGACCACTTGCACCGGTTGCTTGCCGACCAATACCTGCAAACGGGTGTTGACCGGCAATGAGTCGTCGAACAGCA
>CAZVNU010000461.1:0-1549 GCA_964628335.1 uncultured Phycisphaeraceae bacterium | reverse complement strand
CGGATCGCCGTATGCCCGAATAGCGCGTCCAAACCATCCCCTGGTGCCACGGTGATGACCGAGCAAACAGGGGTTGCCGGGGCCGCCAGGGCGGCGGGGGTGGTTTCATCGGCGTGTATGCCCCATGCCAAACACAGTGTGCCAAGCAGGGCAAGCAGGCCTTTGAGTCGATCGGGGCGGGTCATGGGCGGCCAGTATAGGTGCCGGCTTTTTCCCCCAAGGTGAAAATTTCCACAAAAAAGTTTGACAGCCACCCCGTCCTGCCGTATTTATTCCACCTGCGGCGCACGTTGCCGCTTCTTCCGCTCCTTACCCTACCGAGGACATCCCCTTGAATCCGCTCTCAAAAGCCTTCGTCATCCTGGTGACCCTGCTGACCGTTGCCCTGTCCTGCTTCAGCATCGCGGTGGTGGGTGCGCAGGAGAAGTACAAAAAAGACCGTGATGCCACCAAGGTTCAGCTCGAAGCTTCCTTGGCCCAGTTGCGCACCGCCAAGGACAATGCCGCCAAGGTTGAAAGCGAGCAACGCACCAAGATGACCGAGACCGAGCAGTCTTTGGCCATCGTCCAGCAGCAACTGGTGGTCTCCGAAGCCGCCGCCAAGGCCGGCCAGTTCGAGTTGAACAAGGCCAAGGCCGATCTCGAGTCGATCACCGCCTCGCTGAAAATCGCCACCATCAACCTCGACCGCACCTCCCAGGAGAGCCGGGCCTACGCCCAGCAATTCGAGAGCCTCATGAAGCAGGCCCAGGAATCCGGCAAGACCGTGGTCGAAGGCCGCAGCCGCATCGCCGAGCTTTCCGACAAGCTCCGCCGCACCGAAATCGACTTGTTGCGCTTCAAAGAGCAGTCCACCGCCTTTGCCAAGCAGGCTGAAGAAGCCTCCAAGCAGGTTTCCGCCCTTGAAGGCCAGCTTGGCGAGCGCAAACTGCCCGGCGTGGTCACCGTGGCCGCCACCCAGACCATCTCCGGCGCCGTGACTTCGGTGGCCAAGGCCAGCAATGGCGTGACCTTGGTTGCCGTCAATGTGGGCGAAAAAGACCAAGTCGCCACCGGCATGGAATTCACCATCAGCCGTGGTTCCGACTATGTGGGCACCATGGTGGTCACCTCGGTCAACACCGAAGTCGCCGTGGGCCGCCTGACCAACGAGCAAGGCTCCGTCAGCCGTGGTGATGCCGTCTATGTGCGCGGTTTCAACCGCTAAGTGCGTCCGGCCGGCCTGACCGGCTGAATTTGGCTTGCTTCCACCCTTTTGTCTGACCTGAGAAAACCCATGGCCGAAAAACGCAGCCCCATGAATGTGTACACCGTGCTTTTGGCCGGCGCCGCCCTGATTGCCCTGACCGCCTTGGTAGTGGTCTTGGTGCGCGCCAACCAATTGACCGGTTTGGACCCCATCGCTTTGCTGACCGGCAAAGTCAACTGAGAGTGACCCTGCTTTCCACAAACCCCCGTCTTGATGGCGGGGGTTTGCCGTTGCATGGGTTGATCGGTGGGGACACCCGCGCTCCAACAAGCCCGTGCGCTGTTGACCCGCCAGCCCTGC
>CAZVNU010000460.1:0-1551 GCA_964628335.1 uncultured Phycisphaeraceae bacterium | reverse complement strand
GTCATGCCGCGCCTCTTCAAAGCGGCGTCGTGCCGCCGCACGCCACACCATGAAATGCCTCCTCTGCGCCAGGATCGGCGCCCAAAAGTAGACGCGGCGGCCCGCCGCGTCCGCTCCAACCCCAATCAAAACGACGCGCACCGAAACACCGGCGCGCATCGCTTCAAAGACCTCTCATCCCACGCGCATAGCCGCCGCGTCTACTTTTTTCAGCGGGATGACGCGCGTGACCCGCCAGCCCTGTGCAAAATCTGCACCCCGCCGAATGTCCACCGCCTTGCCCTAGACTGATGGACGCCTCTTTCCCAAGGATCCCCCATGCGCCCGCGCACCCCTGCCATCTTGCTTGTCCTGGTCTTGGCCCACACCGGCATGGCGTTCCAAGCCCTGGCCATTGACGAAGCCCGCAGCGCCAAGGCCAAAGCGACCTCCGCCAAGGCGGTGGCTTTCTTGAAAAGCACCCAGGATGAAACCGGCTCATGGGGTGAAACCAAAGGCCAGACCGGCGCCAATGCCTACAACCCCGGCTTGGTCGGCATGACCGCCTTGGCCCTCAACGGCTTGCTGGACCAGGGCGTGGCCCGCGACGATCCGGCGGTGAAAAAAGCCGTGGCCTTTTTGCTGTCCAAAGCCAAGCCCACCGGCGAAATCGGCGACGGCGCCCTGCAGATTTACAACACCTCCATCGCCCTCTCGGCCTTGGCCCGCCTGAAAGACGACCCCCAGGTCGCCCTCCTCATCAAAGGTGGCCAAAACTTCATGGTTGATCGGCAATGGCAGGCCGGCATGAAAGACCCCGCCGGCAAATCGGTGGACGCGAACCACCCCTTTTTTGGCGGCGCCGGCTACGGCGGCAAACACAGCCGGCCCGACATGAGCAACACCCAATTCATGCTGCAGGCCATGCACGACACCGGGATGGACGCCAAAGATCCCGCCATGCGGCGCGCGCTGGTGTTTTTGCAGCGCAACCAAGGCACGGCGGCCAACGACCTGTTCAAGGACAGAATCGCCAACGACGGCGGCTTCATCTACGCCACCAGCATCTCCGGCCTGCCCGACCAGAACCTGATCGGCGTGCCGCAGTCCGAAGCCTCGCCCGAACTCCTTGACGAAGCCAAAGCCGGCAACCGCGAGGTCTCGGGCCTGCGCACCTATGGCAGCATGACCTATGCCGGCTTCAAGTCCTACCTGTTTGCCAAATTGGACAAAGACGATGTGCGGGTCAAAGCCGCCTACGGCTGGATCAAACGGAACTACACGCTGGAAGCCAACCCCGGCCTGCCGGTAAACCCCCAAACCAACAGTCACCTGCAAGGCCTGTATTACTACTACCTGACCTTTGCCCGCGCCCTGAGCGCCACCGGCTCGGCCGCCTTGGAAACTGAAACCAAGGTGGACGGCAAGTGGGTGGCCAAGACCGTGGATTGGCAGAACGATTTGGTGGACAAACTGGCCCAACTGCAAAAAGCCGACGGCTCGTGGACCAACACCGCCGACCGCTGGATGGAAGGCGACCCCCCCCTGGTGACAGCCTATGCCTTGATTGCG
>CAZVNU010000459.1:0-1557 GCA_964628335.1 uncultured Phycisphaeraceae bacterium | reverse complement strand
GCACCAAGGGCCAGGTGGTGCGCTCCGAGCCCAACGCCACGCGGTGCCAAAAGGGCTCAATCTTGGCTTTGTCCGCCGCCCACGCCAATTGGGTGTTGCAGCCAAAAATGACGAAGCGGGCCAGTTTTTGGATCTCGCGGTCGGCCAACGCCTTGACCACCACCTCGGGCCCCACCCCGGCGGGGTCGCCCATGGTGATGCCGATGACGGGGCGGTCGGAGGTGGAAGAAGTGGCCATGGGGGGAATTGTAGCCCCCTATTTCATCCGCCCCGCCATGAAGACGGCAATCTCCGGCAACCACAGCATGGCGGCGTAATGATTGCCCGGTTTGCGCACCACCTGCGCTTTTGGCACGCCGATGCCTGCGATCAAGCGGTCGCTGCACGCTTGGGGAAAAACACCATCCGTTTGCGCCAGATAAACCCAGCAGGTGGTTTTGTCCATGCGGGCCGCGCCGCGCAAGGGATCCATCGGATCCAACAGCGCGTGCAATTTGGCATCGGTGTAACCGGCGTTGGCCAAACGCTGACGCATCCACAAAGCATCCATGCCGCCTTCTTGCAGCACCTTCACCGGATCGCCGCCGCTGGCCACCAGCACCACCGGCGCAAAGGCGTTGTCCAAGCCGGCGGCCGAGGCGGCCACCATGCCGCCCAGACTCAGGCCCTCCAACCCCACGGACGCCGTTTGTTTGACGCCCGGCAGGGCCTTGGCCGCATCGCGGGCGCGGCGCACATCGGCCACCGCTTGCGCGCCGTGCTCGGCCAGCTCCACACCCACGCCCTGGGCGCCGCCCTGGCGCGCGCCGTAGCCGGGCAGTTCCACCATCAACGCATGCACGCCTTGGGCTGCAAGCAGGCGCGACAGCACCAAGCCATCGACCATTTGCGGATGCATGGAATGCACCACCACCGCGATGGGCGCCTCCGCCTTGAGCAATTCCCCTTGGGCATTTTTGGCCCTGAACCAATGCGCCACCACCCGGTCGCGCCTGGCATGGCCGCTTGGCTTGGGCGAGGGGAAAAACACCTGCGCTTCGGATTGGTTCACGCCGGGTTTTTCACGGACCTTAATCGTCACAGTGAAAGCGCCCGGCGTCCAGCATGACTGGCGCAAAAATTCGGCCTGCTGCGGGTTGGCGGCGGCGGCCGGCGCCAGGGTGTCCTTGGCGGTGATTTCTTCACCCTGCGCGGCAAACGCGACAAAAACCAAAACCAAGCTCGGGAGCACATGGCGCATGCGGGAAGGATAGGGGCAACGAAAAACCCCGCACTTGCGCGCAGGGTTGGTTCAAAGATGATTTTTCTCTCAGATACCGAAGCCGGGGGGCAATTGGATGCCGCCCAACGCGCCGGAGAGTTTTTCGCGCATCAAGTCCTGCGCTTTGGAGATCGCCTGCTGGGCGGCGGCCACGATCAGCTGCTCGGCGGCGGCCTTGTCGGCCTTGGCGCCGCCGGAGGAGAAGGCGGCGATCAATTCGGGGGAAATCTCCACCCGCACCACTTCCGACTTGCCGGTCACGGTGAACTTCACCGCGCCGCCGCCGGACTCGCCGG
>CAZVNU010000458.1:0-1568 GCA_964628335.1 uncultured Phycisphaeraceae bacterium | reverse complement strand
GCCACTTTTTGGGCTGCTCCACCGGCACGGTGGTCTGCCACCCCAACCTGGAGCAGCCCAAAAAGTGGCGCTGCGAGAAGTAATAGGCCAGGCCGGCGACATGGTCCATGTGGCCGTGGGTCAGGGCGATCACATCGGCGGTGATGGCGAAACGCAGGGGGGCGCCGATGTCGAAGCACAAGTCCAATTCGGGGATGTGGATGCTGGTGGCCTCCCCGGCGATGGACAGCCCCTGCACCCGGAAGGGTGGCAAAAACAAGAAGCCGGGTTGGGGTTGCTTGGGGGGTTTGCTGGGGAGGCTGGGTTGCATGGAGGCGCAAGTATAAACATTGGACCGAGGGCGGCCCGCCCGCGTAATCTGAATCGGGACCCCATCAAAACCGTTTTCAATCACGCAAGACCACAAGGGCGAGACACCCTCGGTCCAGTGAATACAATCCCGCACCTATGCACACCACCGACACCATCCGCGCCGCCATCGTGGGCCCCACCGGTTACACCGGCATGCGTCTCATCGAAATCCTTTTGCGCCACCCGCAGGCGCAAATCACTTATTTGGCCTCGCATCGCGAAGAGCTGCCCGACATCCGGGAGGAATTCCCCGCGCTTTACGGCCGTATCGACGCGTCGGTGGCGGTGTGCAAGCCGATGGATGTGCAGGCCATGGCCGACAGCGCCGATGTGGTGTTCCTGTGCCTGCCGCACCGGGCCGCCTTTGAATACGCGCCCAAGTTTTTGGATGCTGGCATGCGGGTGATCGACCTGTCTGCCGATTACCGTCTGAGCGACGTGGCGCTCTACGAGCAGGTGTATGAAACCCCGCATGGCGATGCCGGCAACATCTCCAAGGCCGTGTACGGCCTGCCGGAACTGTTCCGCCGCGAGTTGCTCGGGGCGACCTTGGTCGCCAACCCTGGCTGCTATCCCACGGCCGCCGCGCTGGCGATTGCCCCGCTCATCACGCGCGGCTTGGCGCAAACCGACCGCATTTACATCAGCGCCAATTCCGGCGTGACCGGTGCCGGCCGCAAGGCGGCGGCGAAGTTGCATTTCCCCGAACTCAACCAGTCCTACTCGGCTTACGGCGAAATCGGCGGTCATCGCCACCAGCCGGAAATCTCGCAGACCCTGACCCGGGTGGCCGGCGGCAAGCCGATCGAGCCGTTGTTCGTGCCGCATTTGCTGCCGGTGGACTGCGGCATTTTTGAAACCATCTATCTGGAGCCCACCGACAACAAGGTGACCGAAGAGGAATTGTTCGCCGCGTTTGAAGATGCCTACCGCAATGAGCCCTTCGTGCGGGTGGTCGAGCACATGCCCAACATCAAACATGTGGTGGGCACCAATTTCTGCGACATCAGCGTGCGGTTGACCACCCAGGGCGACCGCAAGACCATCGTGGTGTTCGCCTGCGAAGACAACATCGGCAAGGGCGCCAGCGGCCAGGCGGTGCAGAACATGAACGCGGTGTTCGGCATCAAGGAGACGCTGGGGTTGCTGTGAGGGAGGGTCGGCTTTAGCCGACCAGTTGGACAAAGGAACAGTGATAAAACAAAAGGGCAGGCGGA
>CAZVNU010000457.1:0-1571 GCA_964628335.1 uncultured Phycisphaeraceae bacterium | reverse complement strand
CGATTTTCCGGAATCCCAGGGGCTGGCGGGTGAACCGGTTTTCCCCGGAGGACGACCACGGGCTCTCCGCAGGTGGCCAGCGTGTCGGCCAGCCAGGAGGATGGGGCCGGTGTTCACAAAGTAGACGCGGCGGCCCGCCGCGTGGGATGAGAGGTTTTTGAAGCGATGCGCGCCGGTGTTTCGGTGCGCGGGTTGGAGCGAACGCGGCGAGCCGCCGCGTCTACTTTTTGGCCGCGGCGGTGGTATAAACCCGGCATGAATTTCTTCCAGTTGCTGCTGGCGCCCGCCTTGCTTGCTCTCCTCGCCTTGTGGAGCGCGCTGTGCAGTGAGGGGGGCGCGACACCCCACAAGGCGCATGACGCACCCACGCCGCCGGCCGTGGTGGCGGATGGCGCGGCGCCGGCGCAAGAGGAGGCTGCCGAGGATGTGCTGGCCGACCTGCTTGCCGATTGGCTGGCCGAGCCTGCCGCGCAATGCCCCGCGCCGGCCACGCCCGCGCTGTCTGTTTGGGTCGCCGGCGACTATCTGATGGTCGCCGACCAGCGCGTGCCGGTCAGCACCAAGGTGGTGCCCTGGCATGCGGAAGCGGGCTTTGGCTTTGGCGGCCACTCCCCCGGCCCGGAGGGGCCGCGGTTCAGCGAACGCAAAATCACCGATCCGGCCTTGGCCGACGAAGTGAAAACCAAGGGATGGAACCGCGAGCGCTTGGCGCAGCAGGTGGACCAGTTCGTGCTGCACTTCGACGGCTGCTGCACCTCGCGCCAATGCGCCGGGGTGTTGGAGGACCGCGGGTTGTCAATCCATTTTTTGCTCGATGCCGACGGCACCGTGTACCAGGCGCTGGACCTGACCGCGCGGGCCTGGCATGCCACCATCGCCAATGACCGCGCCATCGGCATTGAGATCGCCAACCCCGGCGCGGTGGCCAAGGACAAGGCGGAGGATTTTTTCGCGCGCTTCTATCTTGTCACCGCCGACGGCTGGCCGGTGCTCTGCCCCCCCGCCGGCCCCGATCCGGCCTGGCTGGTGGAATTTCTGCCCCGGCCCGCCCGGGCCGAAATGATTCTCGGCCCCATCCACCAAGAGCCGTTGGCGCAGTACGACTACACGCCGCAGCAATATGAAGCGCTGGCCCGCCTGCTGGCCGCGCTGCACCGCGAATTCCCCAAGATTGCGCTGGACGCCCCGCGCGAAGCCGACGGCACGGTCAAGACAGGCCAGTTGACGCCTGGTGAATTCAAGCAATTCCACGGCGTTTTGGGCCATTACCATGTGCAGCGCAACAAGGTGGATCCGGGGCCGGCCATGCAGTGGGACTGGCTGCTTGCGCGGGCCAAGGAAGTGGCGAACGAATCAAGCGTGGTGCAGTCGTCGAAATAGCCGGCGTATTGCGCTGCGAAGCAGGGCTGGCGGGTCAACCGGGTTTCCCCGGAGGACGACCACGGGCTCTCCGCCGGCGGCCAGCGTGTCGGCCAGCCAGGAGGATGGGGCCGGCGTTCACAAAGTAGGATGGGGCCGGCGTTCACAAAGTAGACGCGGCGGCCCGCCGCGTGGGATGAGAAGTCTTTGAA
>CAZVNU010000456.1:0-1589 GCA_964628335.1 uncultured Phycisphaeraceae bacterium | reverse complement strand
TGAGCGACTTGAACACGCGCACGCGCTGGTCGCGAGCGGCGTAGTCGTCGAGGATGGCGGCGCTGTTGTCGGTGGAGCCGTCATCCACCGCAATAATTTCGATGTCGGCGCAAGTCTGCGCCAAGCAGGAGTCCAGCGTCTCGGCGAGGACGCGGGCGCGGTTGTGGACGGGGATGATGAGGGAGAGGAGTGGCATGGGGTGAATTATCGCGGAGGATGCCAGCCAGCAAGAGGATCAGGGTAAACACAGTTGAGTGCCGCCATTTTTACCCATTGCACCAAGGATATTTTTTGCTTTGGGAAAGCCCCCTCAAACAACAAAGATGCAATGGGTTTGGCTTCAAACATCCGCTCGGCAAACCGCCCCCACAATTTAAGCGAATCTTCCGCCCGCGTGCATTCTTGTGCAAGGCTGGCCCCGCCAAACCGAATTGCCGCCGCTGTAATAGAGCGATTCTCCCGAACGCCCCTTCGTCGCACACCATCCGTCTGAGTGGAATCCAAACGATCCGGAAAAATGGTGAAAGCAAAGGCCGGCGTCTTCTCAAACCAAACCGGTTCCACAATCCCCAGACCCCGCAGGCGCTCGCTGGCTGTGGAAGATTGCACCCAATCCTTCGTATCCAAAACGGACTGGCACCCCATCTTCCAAACCAAACCGGCATTGCCAAGACCCGTATTGATGATGGTGTGGGCGTGAATCGTTAGTGGCTGCACCAAGCCCGGTTCATACGCCAAGGTCTGGGCGCCGATGCGGGAATAAGCGTCGCCCTCTTGCTTCCAAAACTCCCCGTTCAACAGGACCAAGGCGACCCCATGTCGCGAGAAGGCAGCATCTGCCCGTTGCAAAAAATCAGGAAACCACACATTGTCATCCTCCAAAATGCACGCGAATTCACCGCCCAAAAACGGCATGGGACGGAACGCTTGATTGATATTTTGCGTGCAACCGAGGTTCTTTTCATTGGGGTGGTAGTGGATGCGCGGATCGGCAACTTCTTGGACAACAGCTTCAGCGGAGCGCCCCAAATCATCGTCCAGAACCACGGCATGCCAGTCTGAAAAGGTTTGCGCAACCAATGAGCGCAATGCGCGCCGGAGCAAGTCGGGGCGCTTGTGGGTGGTGACGCGCACCTCCACCAGCCCAAGGCTATGAGATACATCAGCCAAGGAGATCCCTCCTGAATGTCGCCCCTGCCTCCTCCGGCAACAACCGCTCTGCCCGCAACGCCAACACCGCCCGGCGCATGCGCAACACATCGGCATCAGACAAAGCCAATACCCGCCGCGTGGCGTCCGCCCAGTCTTTGTTTTTTACCAGCACGCAAGTTTCGCCGTCCTTGAGGCCAAGACTGTACAAAGCCGGATCCTCAATCATCGGGATGGAGCCGCGCACCAAGGCCTCCACCGTGCGGTGGGTCCAGTTGAGGCCCCAGCCTGGCGGGCTGATGCACACATCCATTTGCGCCAAAGCCGCCATATAGGCCATCGGTTCCAAGCCGCGCGGGCCGGTTGATTCCGGGCCACCGTATTCCACCCAATTGGCACGGTCCATCGCCCCAGCCTGCGTCAACGCCAAATGGCACTGG
>CAZVNU010000455.1:0-1610 GCA_964628335.1 uncultured Phycisphaeraceae bacterium | reverse complement strand
CGCGCGGCCAATCTTCCGCCACAAACACGAGCCCCCGGGCGCAAGTTTTGACGAGTCCACGCCACCCACAAGAAAACCCCGGACTTGCGCCCGGGGTCTCGTGTTTGTGGCGGCCTTGCGGGTCGCGTTTTTGATTTTTTTACGCCTGCGGCAACGCCACCTGCGCCACCTTGAGCACGCCATCGGTGGCGGCCAGCTTGGCCAGCAGCGCATCGTCGGCCTTGGAGTCCACCTTGAGCACCATCAGGGCGGTGGTGCCGGTGGCTTCGGCGCGGCGCGAGATGGCCATTTCGGCGATGTTCATCTTGGCCGCGCCGAAGGTGGCGCCGATGGCGCCGATCATGCCGGGCTTGTCGGCGTTTTGAAGCAGGACCATGGCGCCGGTGGGCACCATGTCCATGTGGTAGCCGTTGATTTCCACGATGCGGGGCTGCAAGTCTTCGTAGACGCAGCCCGCGATGCGGCGCACCTGGTCGCCGGCGGGGGTCTTGGCGTCGACGGCTTCCGGCGGGCCCTTGACTTCGATGGTCAATTTGCTGCCGGCTTCGCCGTTGCCTTCGTCCACCACGGTGCGCACCACGATGTTGCGGCTCTTGGCCACATTCACCACATTGATCAGGTTCACCGGCTCGTTGAGCAGGTCCTTGAACAGGGCCACCAAGGTGGCGCGCTCGATGGTGCCGGCCGCCTTGGCGATCGAGGTGCCGCGCACGGTGACGGTCACTTCGGCGATGCCGCGGGTGATCATCGGCGCCAGCAAGATGGCGGCGCGCGAAGCAAGCGTCACATAGGCCTGCTGCTTGGGCGAAAGGTCCACGCGGATGCCGCCGGCATTCACCGCGCCGTCGATGCCTTCGCCGCGCAGATACTTCAAGCAGGCGTACATGGCTTCGACCGACACGGCGGTTTGCGCTTCTTGGGTAGATGCACCCAAATGCGGGGTCAACAAAATCTTCGGATTATCGCGCAGTGGGCTGTCGGCGGCCAAAGGCTCTTTGACAAACACATCCAAAGCCGCGCCAGCGCACTCACCCTTTTCGATGGCGGTGGGCAAATAAGCCTCATCAATGATGCCGCCTCTGGCGCAGTTCACCACATACACGCCCTTTTTGCACAAGGGGAAGGTCTTTTCGCCAAGCATGCCAAGGGTGCTGGGGATGGCCGGCACATGGAAGGTCAGCACATCGCACAAAGGCAAAATGGCTTCAAAATCCTTGAACAGCTTGACCTTGCCTTCAAAGGCGGTTTCGCCGTTGTAAACCGGATCAAAAGCCACCACATTCATGCCGAAAGCCAACGCGCGCTCGGCCACCGTTTGACCGATGCGGCCAAAGCCGATCACGCCCAAGGTCAAGCCATGCATTTGACGACCTTCGTATTTGTTGCGATCCCAGCCACCTGCCTTCATGGTGGAATAGGATTGCCCCACATTGCGCAGGAGCGATGCCATCAAAGTGAAGGCATGCTCGGCGGTGGTGATGGTGGAAGCGGCGGCGGTGTTGACCACCAAAATGCCCTTTTCAGTGGCGGCTTCAAGGTCGATGTTGTCGACGCCCACGCCGGCGCGGGCGATGATTTTGAGGTTGCCGGGGTTGGCCAACACCGCGCGG
>CAZVNU010000454.1:0-1620 GCA_964628335.1 uncultured Phycisphaeraceae bacterium | reverse complement strand
AAAGCCAATGGCATCTTGCGCAAGCCAACGAAGAAGACGACTTGAAACTGAGTGAATTTCTTATTGGCTGTCTTCGACCTTTTGCACCAGCAGGTATTCCATGTCCACCGGCGTCGCACGGCCGAAGATGGTGACAATGACGCGCACCTTGCCGTGGATGGCATCGACGCCGTCGATGGTGCCTTCCATGCCTTCGAACGGGCCGCCCACCATTTTGACATGGTCGCCGACCTGGAATTCCATGCGGATTTCGGCTTGGGTTTCCGGCGGACGCGAGGCGATGAGCATCTTCTCCACCTCGTCGGCGCGCATGGCGGTGGGGCGGCCGGCGGTGCCGATGAAGTCGCCCACGCCGCTGGTTTCCTTCACCAAGAAGAAAATGTCCTGCGGAATGCGGCCGTCGCTCTCGAGGCGCATTTCAACGAACACATAGCCGGGGTACAGTTTTTCTTCGATGACCTTGGGCTTGCCGTTCTTGATTTCTTTGCGCTTTTCGGTGGGCACCAGCACGCGGTTGATCAGGTGCGGGTAGTTTTCAATTTTCACTTTGCGCACCAAAGTGCGCTGCACCGAAGACTCCTTGTTGGAAGCCACGCGCAACACGAACCAGTTCATACCGGGGCTGGTCTGCGGCTCGCCTTCGGCCGGCGGGCGGGTGGGGTCTTCGGCCGGCACAAAGCCGGCAGGGCCGGCCGGGTTGGCGGGCAAAGGGGTGGCCACGGTGTCGTCGGCGGGGATGGGCAGGGTGTCGCTCATGGTTCAATCCTTAAAAGCCCGAAGGCAAAAACAAGTCGCACAAAAAGGTCGGGCTGCCACGCACGGGTGGCACGGGTGGCGGGCGGGGAAATCACAGGATGCGGATCAGCTGGAACAACTGGACAAACATGGTATCGATGCCAAACAACAGGGCGGACAGCCCGAAAATGCCGGCAATCACGATGAAAGTCATCGAGATCAGCGACTTGCGGTCGGGCCAGCTGACCTTTTTCATTTCGGTTTCAGTGGCGATCATGAAGTCCACCACGCGCGGGCGGTTCAGCACGATCCACAAAGTCAGCGCCACGCCCCCCATCACCACGATCCAGACGGTTTTTCGGCCAAGGCCCTCTTCGGGCACGAACTTCATGCCGATCCAGAATGCGCCACCGGCCGCCAGCGCCAGCGCACCGATGGCCGTCAATATCCGCGTCCAATACCCTTGCCCCGGCTTGTACATACCCAAACTCATGATAATCCGTTCGGCAAGCGTAAAAGGAATGAAGTGAAAAACGAAGCACGGCGGGGGGGGATCGAACCCACGACCTGCGGATTTGGAATCCGCTGCTCTACCAGCTGAGCTACCGCCGTATGCGGTTTCAAAGACCCTGGCAATCCAGGCTGTCCGATGAAAAACCCCCGTCGACCGGGGGATTGTGAGGCGGGTATTCTAGCGTGGAAAAATTCGGCGTCAACCAACGCGGATGATTTACCAGGGCTGGCGGGTCAACAGCGCACGGGCTTGTTGGAGCGCGGGTATCCCCACCCGCAACTCCGGCGGGCGGCTCGATGCCGCCCGCCGGAAGTCCGTCGGCAACCTCTTTGCCGTCCGGGGCATTGAGCCTTAAGAATGCACACATCTTC
>CAZVNU010000453.1:0-1633 GCA_964628335.1 uncultured Phycisphaeraceae bacterium | reverse complement strand
CGACTTTGGAGCCGGGCGCCAGCGAAGTCTTGACCCAAGGCTTGCGGGTCAGCCCCAAGGCCGCCGCCTTCTTGGCGACCAAGCCGGCGGCCAGCATCACTTCGGGATTGCTGGTGTTGGTGCAGGAGGTGATGGCCGCGATGCAGACGGCGCCATGCTTGAGCTTGAACTTGTGGCCGTCGAGTTCGACATCCACGCCTTCAAAGCCCGCGTCCACTTCGGTGGCGACGGCCAGACCCCCTTCGCTCTCGAGCGAGGACGGGGTGGACACGCCGTTGGCGCGCACCTTGTGCTTGTTGAAGGATTTGCCCAGGTTGTCCTGCCACACCTTCTGCATGTCGCACAGGTTGACGCGGTCCTGCGGGCGCTTGGGGCCGGCGAGGGCGGTCTGCACGGTGCCCAAGTCCAGCTCGAGCACGGCGGCGTATTCAATCTTGGCTTCGTCGGCGTCGGTGCGCCAGAGCATGTTGGCCTTGGCGTAGGTTTCCACCACCTTGACTTGCGCCTCATCACGACCAGACAGGCGCATGTAGGTGAGGGTCTGCTCATCGATGGGGAAGAAACCGATGGTCGCGCCGTATTCGGGCGCCATGTTGGCGATGGTGGCGCGGTTGGCCAACGGCATGCTGGCCAGGCCGGGGCCGAAGAACTCGACGAATTTGCTGACCACGCCGTGAGAGCGCAGCATTTCGGTGATGCGCAGGACCAGGTCGGTGGCGGTCACGCCTTCCTTCAATTTGCCGGTCAACTTCATGCCGACCACTTCGGGGATGAGCATGAAAGTGGGCTGGCCGAGCATCACGGCCTCGGCCTCGATGCCGCCCACGCCCCAACCCACCACCCCCAGGCCGTTGATCATGGTGGTGTGCGAGTCGGTGCCCACGCAAGTGTCGGGGTAGAGCACGCCTTCGGTTTCCCACACCACCTTGGCCAGATATTCCAGGTTGACCTGGTGGACGATGCCGGTGGCGGGCGGCACCACGCGGAAGTTGTTGAAGGAAGACTGACCCCACTTGAGGAACTTGTAGCGCTCTTGATTGCGTTGGAATTCAATTTCACCGTTGACGGTGAGCGAGGTGGCTTTGGCGTAGTCCTCCACCACGATGGAGTGGTCAATCACCAAATCGCAAGGCACCATCGGATTGACCTTCTTGGGGTCGGCGCCAAGGCGCACGGCGGCGGCGCGCATGGCGGCCAAATCCACCACGCAGGGCACGCCGGTGAAGTCCTGCAACACCACGCGGCCGGGCATGAAGGGAATCTCGACTTCGCCGACAGCCTTGGCGTCATAGCGGGCGATGGCTTCCAGATGCTCGGGGGTGTAGATGTAGTTGTCGAAGTTGCGCAGCAGCGCTTCGGCCAGCACGCGGATGGAATACGGCATTTGCGCCAAGCGCTCGCCGGCCACAGCCTTGAGTGCCTCCAATTTGTAAATCGTCTTGGTGCCTGCGGCAGTGGCGAGGGTGGATTTTGCGCTCGTGGGGTCGAAAGCCATGGGGTTCCTTGCGGGGATGGGGTATGTGGACGGAGAACGGGGATTTTAGGCTATGCCCGCGAAATTTGTGGCCGACAAAACCGGCAGCCCCAGGGCTGGCGGGTCACGCGCGTCATCCCGCTGAAAAAAGTAGACGCG
>CAZVNU010000452.1:0-1633 GCA_964628335.1 uncultured Phycisphaeraceae bacterium | reverse complement strand
AGGGCAAAAAAGTGGTGTACCTCAAGTTCATCGACCACCCCTATCTGACCGCCATGCAGCGCGGCATGCAGCAAGTGGCCGACCACTACGGCATCGAAATGAAAATGATGTGCGCCGACAACAATGCCAGCCAGCAGGCCAAGCAGGTTGACCAAGCCATCAACGAGAAGCCCGACTTGGTCATCATCAACACCGTGGATGCCAAAGCCTCGGCCCCCTTGCTGCGCAAACTCAACGAAGCCGGCATCCCGGTGGTGGCCAGCAACCAAATGTGCTCTAACGAAGGTCTGGCCTACACCCTGACCTGGTGCGGCCCGGACGACTGGGGCAACAACCGCAATTTGGCCAAGGTCTTTGCCGAAAAAATGAACTACGAGGGCGGCTATTGCATCGTGCGCCACTTCGCCGGCAACGCCTGCTATGACTCGCGCACTTGGTCGATCGTCACCGAGTTGCAGAAAATCGCCCCCAAGATGAAGCTGCTGGACATGCAAACCAGCAATCTTGACAAGATTGAAACCGAGAAGTTGGTGTCCGGCTGGATCACCCGCTTCGGCTCCGACCTCAAGGGCATCACCTGCTCGGATGACTCCGGCGCCCAATTGGGCATCAACAAAGCCTGCAAAGACGCCAACCGCACCGACATCATCCGCGTGGCCGCCGGCAACAGCAAAGTCGGCATGGACGCCGTGAAAGCCGGCGATGTGGCCGCCATCACCTTCCAGTCTGCCGAAGGCGACGGTGCCTTGGCCATGGAATTGGCCGCCGAATGGTTCAGCGGCAAAAAACTGCCCGAAGTGCGCTATCTGCCCAAGGGCATCATCACGCCGGCCACGGTGGACCAATACTTGCCCGCCCAGTGGTAAGCCATGATTGATCCAAAGGAACAAGCGCAAGGCCACGCCTTGCGCTTGTTCCTTTGAGCCCCTGGGTCCAGCCTCCTCGCCCCATCCGTGTATCCTTCTCTCCCCCATGTCCACCTCCCCCGATACCACCGGCCACATCCCGGTCCTGCTGAGCCAAACGCTTGAAACCCTGGGCCCCGCCCTGGGGCCAGGCAAGGCCTTTCTGGATTGCACCTTGGGGCGCGGCGGCCACGCGGAATCGTTCATTCCGCTGATTCCCGGCGGCACCTTCATCGGCTGCGATCTGGATGGCGAAAATCTGGCGTATGCCCGCGCCAGACTGCTGCCCTTGGCTGAAAAACACCAGGTCAACCTCATCACCTGCCACCGCTCCTTCGCCTCGGCCGAAACCGCCCTTGCCGAAGCCGGGGTGGCCGGGGTGGACGGCCTGATGGCCGACCTTGGTTTCGCCTCCACCCATGTGGACAATCCCGAGCGCGGTTTTTCCTTCATGCAGGACGGGCCGCTGGACATGCGCCTGAACCCCGAACAGGTGACCACCGCCGCCCATTTGGTGGCGCAATTGCCGGAACACGAACTGGCCGACCTGATCTTTCAATACGGCGAAGAACGCCTGTCGCGCCGCATCGCCAAAGTCATCGTCGAGGAACGGCGCCAAAACAAAATCACCACCACCGGCCAGTTGGCCGCCCTGGTGCGCCGCGCCTATGGGGGGGCCGCCGGAGCTTCGCGCATCCATCCGGCCACCCGCCCCTTCCAGGCCCTGC
>CAZVNU010000451.1:0-1645 GCA_964628335.1 uncultured Phycisphaeraceae bacterium | reverse complement strand
TGGCGCTTCATCGAACAGCCTTTTCGGGGCGACCGCTTCAAAGGTCGGGCGCTGTTCTTGGGCTGGGGCGGCCTTAGCCTCCTGTTCATCGCGCTGGCCATCGTCATCAAAAAGACCGACGGGCTTGAATCCCGCATGCCGGAACGCGCCAAGCATTTCTGGGCCTATTGCAAGCCCATCCCAACCCATCTTGTCCCCGATGCCCCGCCGACGGACGACGAGATTTACGGCGATCCCACCAAGGCTCCCCGCATGGTCCTGTGGGGCGACAGCCACGCGGAATCCCTGCGCGAAGGCTTGGGTGAAATGGCCCGCGACCACGGGGTTTCGCTCCGTTTTTACGGCCGCGGCGGCAACCCCCCGGTGGCGGGCGTCCGCAAAATGGGCCCGGCCTGGGTCGGCGCGAGCAAGCCGGAAAACGACCAGGCCTACAACACCCAGGTCCTGCAGCGGATCATCGCCGACGACGCCATCGAAAGCGTCATTCTGGCGGCGCGCTGGTCGATTTACACCGAGGGGAACCATGGCCCCCGCGGCGAACCGGGGACGCCCCTCATCGGCAAGCCGGACGGGTCGCCTTTCGCCGGCATCGAGGAAACGCACCAAGCCTATGCGGACGGCATCCGCGATACCGTCGCCCGGCTGCGCGCCGCGGGCAAAACCGTCTTTTTGGTTTATCCCTCGCCGGAACTCCCCTTCAACGCCCCCAAGACCCTGTCGCAGGAGGTTTTGGCCGGCCACGATGTCGATCGCATCCAAGTCCCCGCCAAAAACCTCTTTTTCAAACGGCAGGCCTTTGTCATGGGCGTCTTGGATTCCCTGCCGGACGGGCCGGACCTGGTTCGCATCAAGCCCCACTCCCTGCTGGTCGAGGAAGGGCACATCCGCTTCATGGACGGGAACAAATTGTTCTACCTGGACCACAACCACCTGAGCCTGGATGGCGTCCGCCTGCTGCGGCCGTTGCTTGAGCCGGTCTTCAGACGGGCGCGGCCAGATGCGCCCACTTGGAATGAGGGGAACGCAGCCAGTACCAACGCCCCACCCGCCGCCTCATCCGCCATGCCGCAGCAATTGGGCCCATAACGGCCGCTTCTTGGGATGCGGCACCGGAGCCTGAACCATGTGCACCACGCGGTCGACCCACGCATCCCGAATGCCGTTCTTTTTCGCCTGCGCCAAGATCTGCCGCCACTCCGCGCGCACCGCATCGCTATGAAACACCACCCCTCCAAGATGGGCCTCCGCTTCGGCATCGGCGAAGCAAGCGGGCACCCGCAGCCCGTTGGCCAGAAAATTGAGTTTGGTGCGCACGCATTTTTCGCAAACGCCGCAATTGCCGTCCGTCACGCCGGCCTGCCAGCAAACCCGCAAATTGTCGCAGGCCCCCGGCCAGTCGGCCAGCCCGGCCACTTTTTCAGTCCGACTGTGGCTGGCTCCGTCATGCATTACTTGGACATCCCCGGAACCCAGCAAATGGTCGGTGATCGGCGACGATCCCCATGGAATCACCAACGCATCGTAGGGTTCGCTGCTACCGATGATGCAAGTGCCTGCCGTTTTTTTGAACTGGCACAATACGGAAGCCAAGGAGGCCGTAGCATAATCCCGCCGCACTCCATCCTTGGCCGATGGCCAAGTTTTT
>CAZVNU010000450.1:0-1645 GCA_964628335.1 uncultured Phycisphaeraceae bacterium | reverse complement strand
CCAAGGCACGGTCAAGGGGCTGCTGCCGGGGGCGGTGCGCGACACCGGATCACAAATCATCCTGGGCAACACTTACCACCTGCTGCTGCGGCCCGGTGCCCAGTCGGTGGCGGATTTGGGCGGTTTGCAACAATGGACCCGCTGGCAAGGGCCGATGCTGACCGATTCCGGCGGCTTTCAGGTGTTTTCACTGGCCAACATCAACAAAATCTCCGAAGAGGGCGTGCGCTTCCGTTCGCACATCGACGGCAAGGAAATCAACCTGACGCCGGAAGAATCCATCCGGGTGCAGAACCTTTTGGGCGCCGACATCATCATGGCTTTTGATGATTGCCCGCCGGCCCGCACGCCCAAACCCAAGTGGGTCGGGCCGGGGATTGGCCAGGGGGCACCGTCCAAGCAATTCCGGGTGGCGAAAAAAGAGCCGGAAATCAAAGCCCCGGCCACGCCCGCGCCGGTCACCGACGAGCGCGACTATCTGCGCCGGGTGCGCCTGGCCAATGAGCGCACCCTGCGCTGGCTGGACCGCTGCTTTGCCGCCCATGGCCGCAAAGACGAGCAGGCGCTGTTCCCCATCTGCCAAGGCGGCACCGATCTTGAAATGCGGGCTTGGTGCGCCGGCCAATTGGTGCAGCGCGAGGCTTGTGGCTATGCCATCGGCGGGGTGGCGGTGGGTGAAGGCTCGGCTGAAATCAAGAAAGTGGTGGAATTCACCGCCCCGCTGTTGCCGCCCCACAAGCCGCGCTATTTGATGGGCGTGGGCTACGAGCGCGACATCGTGGCCGCCGTGCGGGCAGGCGTGGACATGTTCGACTGCGTGATGCCCACCCGCAACGGCCGCAACGCGCAAGTTTTTACCCGCAATGGCCCTATGAAATTGCGCAACGCCCAGTTCGCGGCCGATGCACGACCGATTGATGAAACCTGCCCTTGCGCCTGCTGCGCCGGCGGCTACAGCCGGGCCTACCTGCGCCACCTGTTCATGGCCAACGAAATGCTGGGGCCGATTTTGCTCTCCATCCACAACATCCACCACTTTCAGCGCCTCATGGTGGACATCCGGCAAGCAATCAGGGATAATGCTTGGCCCACTTTTGCGGACCGCTGGCCGGTGGCGGAATTGGATCTGCCTCTTTCTTCTGTTTCTTAACCCTCCTTATTTTTGGAATGTCCATGACTTTCGACTCACTGCTCGCCGTCTCCACCCTCGCCCAAGCCGATGCCGCCGCCCCCACCGCCGCCCCGTCCGTCGGCACCGCCGGCGACCCCGCCGCAACGACCACCGCCCAGCCCAACAGCATGTTGATGCCGCTGATGATGATGGCGGTGGTGGGCGTGTTCATCCTGATGTCGGTGCTCAACGGCCGCAAGGAAAAGAAAAAAACCGCCGAAATGATGGCCCGCCTGCAAAAGGGCGCCAAAGTCACCACCACCTGCGGCGCACGCGGCAAGGTGGCCGAACTCTCCGACACCGAAGTCACGATCCAATTCGAAGATTGCCGCATCGTGTTCCTGCGCGGGGCCATCCAATCGGTGGACGAAGTGCCGGCCTGAGGCGGGGTGCCGGAACATGGGCATCCCCCCGTGCTCCCCACCATCCCCCAGTCGGAATGATTTGCGGACGAGGATGTCCTCAAACCAGTTT
>CAZVNU010000449.1:0-1646 GCA_964628335.1 uncultured Phycisphaeraceae bacterium | reverse complement strand
GACTGACGACCGCCCTCCCACCTGGGCTGACGGTCGGGGTTCCTTGACCCGCCAGCCCTGGTCCTGTTTCAGGGTTGGTGCCAAAAAGTAGACGCGGCGGCTATGCGCGTCCGCTCCAACCCCAATCAAAACGACGCGCACCGAAACACCGGCGCGCATCACTTCAAAGACCTCTCATCCCACGCGGCGGGCCGCCGCGTCTACTTTTTTCAGAGGGGTTGTGCCCGTGACCCGCCAGCCCTGCGCTTGCCCACAAGAACTGAAATAGAATCCAGCCCATGCCTTCCCACCCCGACAAATTGGCGCAATTGCTGCTCAAGGCCCGCGCCTTGCCCAAGGTGCCGGGGGTGTATCTGATGAAAAACGCCGCCGGCGTGGTGATCTATGTCGGCAAGGCCGCCTGTTTGCCGGACCGGGTGAGTTCGTATTTCCTGCCGTCCACCGACCTTGGCCCGCGCAAAACGCCGATGCTGGGCGAAGTGGTGGAGTTCTCGACCTTGGAATGCGAAGGCGAGTGGGAGGCCTTGCTGGCCGAAAACCGGCTGATCAAGGACCTGCACCCCAAGTACAACGACCTGCTCAAGGACGACAAGACCTTTCCCTATCTGGTCATCACCTTGCGCGATGATTTCCCCGGTGTGTACATCACCCGCGAGCCGACCGCGCAGCGCTTCAAGGGCGCGCGGGTGTTGGGGCCGTTCACCAATCCGGGCGCCCTGCGCGAGAGCGTTTCGCACCTGCAAAAAGTGTTCCGCTTCCGCACCTGCGAACTGGAGATTGCCGACGGCGACCCCAAGAACCGCCACTTCCGCCCCTGCCTGTTGCACGCCATCAAGCAATGCACGGCGCCGTGCGCCGCATTGGTTTCCAAGGAAGCCTACCGCGAAGACATCCAGCGCTTTTTGCGCTTTTTGGATTCCAAACGCACGGTGCTGACCCGCGAATTGCGCGAAGAGATGCAGGCCGCATCTGCCGCCTTGGATTTCGAGAAAGCCGCCGTGCTGCGCGACCGCCTGCACGCCTTGGAAAAGTTGGACGACCGCGGCAACTGGGATGACAACTGGCAGCCGGAGGCCGAATCGCCCATCGTCGACCCGCGCAAGGGATTGGAAAGCCTGACCCGCGAACTTGGCGCGCAAACCCCCATCCGCTGCATCGAGTGCATCGACATCGCCCACCTGCAAGGTGGCGAAACCGTGGGCAGTCTGGTGTGCTTCGTGGATGGCCGGCCGCTCAAGAGCCAGTACCGCCGGTTCAGGATTCGCGGCGACGGCAGCAACAAAAACGACGACTTCGCCTCCATCCGCGAAGTGATCGCCCGCCGCTACAAAGACGCCGGGGCGGGGGAGGCCCTGTATCCCGACTTGATCGTGATTGACGGCGGCAAGGGCCAGTTGTCATCGGCCCTGCAAGTCTTCGAACGCATGCAGGTCAAACCGCCGCTGCTGGTGTCGCTGGCCAAAAAAGAGGAATTGATTTACCGCCCGGAATCAGAGGAGCCCCTGCGCCTGT
Source organism: uncultured Phycisphaeraceae bacterium (assembly GCA_964628335.1). GTDB lineage: Bacteria > Planctomycetota > Phycisphaerae > Phycisphaerales > Phycisphaeraceae > CANIYR01. Next base: position 134 of record CAZVNU010000449.1, on the reverse strand, counting down.
CGCGCAACCACAACGGCCTGCGCCTGGTGCAAGCCTGCCGCGACGAAGCCCACCGCTTCGCGCAGGCGTATCATCATTTGCTAAGGGGGAAGAAGTTGCTGGGGTGAAACCCAAGCGGACAGTTCCTGTCCGCT
>CAZVNU010000448.1:0-1648 GCA_964628335.1 uncultured Phycisphaeraceae bacterium | reverse complement strand
GAATTCACCAAGAACCTCGGCAAGGGCAAGGAATCGCACTTCGCCTACGCCGAGGCGACCTTCCGGATGTTCTGAAACCCGTGAGTCGCTTCGGCCTGCTTTCGGCACTCGGATCTTCCGCTTCTTCCACGCACACCCCATTCCATGCAAAAAAACACCCTGCGCCGGCCCAGCCTGGCCACTCGTTTCGGTCTGCTGGCCGCCTTCACCACCCTCGCCTTGGCCTGCGGACGCCAACAAGAACCCGCGGCCCCGGCTCCCCCCCCGGCCACGCGCACCGTGCAGGTCGCCGTGGCCTCCAACTTCACCGCGCCGATGCAGGCGTTGGTGGCGGATTTCGAGAAGGCCACCACATACAAAGCGCAATTGTCGTTCGGCTCCACCGGCAAGTTCTATGCCCAGATCAAGGCCGGCGCGCCCTTCGATGTGCTGCTGGCCGCCGACGACAAAACGCCCGCCAAATTGGAAGCCGAGCAGGCCGCCGTCCCCAACAGCCGCTTCACCTACGCCACCGGCCGCTTGGCGCTGTGGTCGGCCAAGGAAGGCGTGGTGGATGACCAGGGTGCGGTGCTCAAAACCGGCGCGTTCGCCCATCTGGCCCTCGCCGACCCGAAACTTGCGCCTTATGGCGCGGCGGCGGTGCAAACGATGAAACACTTGGGGATGTACGCGCGACTTGAGCCCAGGTTCGTCCAAGGCGAAAACATCGCCCAGACCCAGCAATTCGTCGATTCCGGCAACGCCGAACTGGGCTTCGTCGCCCTGTCGCAGATCTCCAAGGATGGGAAAATCGAAAAAGGCTCGGCCTGGATCGTGCCGCGTGACCTGCATTCGGCCATCCGGCAGGATGCCATCCTGCTGTCGCACGGCAAAGGCAATCCCGCCGCCGCCGCGCTGTTGGAATTTTTGAAAACCGAAAAGAGCCGCGCCGTCATCCGGTCCTACGGTTACGACTTGGAATAAGATCCGCCATGTTCCTTAGCCGTGAAGATTGGTCCGCCATCCTGCTGACGCTGAAATTGGCGTCCGTGACCACCCCGCTCCTGTTGGTGGTGGCGACCCCGCTCGCTTGGTGGCTGGCCCGCACCCGCTCGTGGTGGAAGGGTCCGGTGGGCGCCATCGTGGCGCTGCCCTTGGTTCTGCCGCCGACGGTGATCGGTTTCTACCTGCTGGTGTCCATGGGGCCCGACGGCCCCATCGGCCGCTGCACGCAGGCGCTGGGCATCGGCCTGCTGCCCTTCACCTTCGCCGGGCTGGTGGTGGCATCGGTCCTGTATTCCCTGCCCTTTGCGGTGCAGCCGATCCGGGACGCCTTCGCCGCCATCGGTGACCGCCCGCTGGAAGCGGCCGCCACCTTGCGCTCCTCGCCGATGGATGCATTCTTCAGCGTGGCGCTGCCTTTGGCCAAGCCGGGCTACTTCACCGCGGCCCTGCTGGTGTTCGCCCACACCTTGGGCGAATTCGGCGTGGTGCTGATGATCGGCGGCAACATCCCGCATGAAACGCGCGTGGCCTCGGTGCAGGTGTACCAGCATGTCGAAGCCTTGGAATACGCCCAAGCCCACGGCATGGCGGCCATCTTGCTGATCCTGTCTTTCGCCCTGCTGCTGGTGCTGCACCTGTGCCTGCGTTCCAAGGAGCGCCGCCC
>CAZVNU010000447.1:0-1686 GCA_964628335.1 uncultured Phycisphaeraceae bacterium | reverse complement strand
TGGGGAAGACATCGGCCAGACGGCCACCTTTGCGCAGCGGCGTGGCGGGGGTCAGGGTGGCGTCCACCACGATGCACTCCACGGTGTAGGTGGTGTGGGCGGTGTGGGGGGCCTTGGTCTCCAGGTCGTACATCTGCTCGGCGTTGCCGTGGTCGGCGGTGACGATCAATCTGCCGCCCAGGGTCAGCACCTTGTCCACCAGTTCGCCCACGCAGGCGTCCACGGTCTCCACCGCCTTGATGGCGGCGTCGAGTTTGCCGGTGTGGCCGACCATGTCGCAGTTGGCGAAATTGACCAGGAAGAAATCCGGCACATTGGGTTCCGACAGGCGCTTCATCACGATGTCGCGGATGGCCAGGGCGCTCATTTCCGGTTGCAGGTCATAGGTGGCCACCTTGGGCGACTGCGCCATCTTGCATTCTTCGCCGGGGAAGGGGTCGTTGCGGTAATCGTCGGCGAAGAAGGTGACATGCGGATATTTTTCGGTTTCGGCGCAGCGGAACTGGGTCTTGCCGAGCTTGGCCAGGTATGCGCCGCCCACATCGGTCATCTTGCCCGGCTTGGGGTAGGCCACCGACAGGTTGGGGAAGGCGGCGAACGAGGCGTCGTATTCGGTCATGCACACGAAGGCCACATCCAGTTGCGCCCCGCGCTCGAAGCCCTGGACGCCGCTGTCGGGCGACGGCGGCACATTGCCGAAGAAGTCGGGCTGCATGAAGGCGCGCACCAGTTCGCGCGGGCGGTCGCCGCGGTAGTTGTAGTAGATGACGGTGTCGCCGTCCTGGATTTTGTTTTCATCCGGGTCGCCGATGGTGCGGGGGGTGACGAACTCGTCACCTTCCTGCGAACCGTTGGTCGGGTTGTCGTAATAATCTTCCAAGGCGTCGATCGCGTCGTGGAAGTGCGGGAAGGCGCCCTTGCCGGTGAGCAGGTCGTAGGCGGTCTTGACGCGTTCCCAGCGGTTGTCGCGGTCCATGGCGTAGTAGCGACCGCACAGGGTGCCGATGGTGCCGGTGCCGATTTCATCCAGTTTCGTTTCGATCTGGCTGATGAATTCCTTGCCGGTGAACGGGCCGGTGTCGCGGCCGTCGGTGAACAGGTGCAGCACGACCCGGTTCATGTCGTGGCGCTGGCAGGCTTCCACGCAGGCATACAGGTGGTTGAGCATGCCGTGCACGCCGGCGTCGCTGGCGATCCCCAGCAGGTGCACCGTGCGCCCCTTGTCTTTGGCGCGCATGATGCCCTGCTGGATGGCCTGGTTGTGGTAAAAACTTTCCTCGCGGATGTCTTTGGTGATGCGCACCGACTCCTGGTACACGATGCGGCCGGCGCCGATGTTCTGGTGCCCCACTTCGGAGTTGCCCATGGTGCCGTCGGGCAGGCCCACATCCTCGCCGCTGGTGGCGATCAGGGTGCAAGGGTATTTTTCCTTGAGGGCGTCGCAGCGGGGCGTCCGGGCCAGCGTCACGGCGTTGAAGTCGTTGTGCTCGGGGTGCGGGTTGGTGCCCCAACCGTCGCGGACGATGATGAAAACGGGACCGGGCATGAGGGTGTTTTTCAAAAAGGGGGGAGTAAGGAGGAGTTCATTGTAGTCCCCAGCCCTCGTCCGTCGAGCGCGTGAGTCGGCAAGGACAGGGCTGGCGGGTGAAGGATGGGTGCCACGGACAGCGCAGCCGCGGCGGCGGA
>CAZVNU010000446.1:0-1689 GCA_964628335.1 uncultured Phycisphaeraceae bacterium | reverse complement strand
TCTTCGCCCAATTGGGCGCCGATGGAGCCGGGCACGCCGTAGCCCATGGTGCCCGCGCCGCCGGAGGTGAACCATTGGCGCGGGGTGGAATAGGTGTAGAACTGCGCGGCCCACATCTGGTGCTGGCCCACGCCGGTGGTGACGATGGCGCCACCCTTGGTTTGTTTGTCCAACTCTTCGATCACCTGCTGCGGCTTCAAGTGGAATTCGCGCTCGTCCCTCTTGTAGGCGAAGGGGGTGCTCTTTTTCCAGGCGGCGATCTGGTCGAACCAGGCTTTGCGGGCCTTGGGCTTGAGCAAGGGCAGCAGGGCGGCCATGTTTTTCTTCACATCGCCGACCACGCCGACGGTGGCGCGGATGGTTTTGTTGATCTGGTCGGGCGAAATATCGAAGTGGACGATGCCGCCCTTGCCTTCGGCCTCGGCGGCGCGGGCGCCGGGGGCAAAGGCGCTGACCAGGCCGGTGATGCGGTCGTCAAAACGCGCGCCCAGCGACACGATCAAATCGGCATCGCGCATGGCCCAGTTGGCATACGCCGAGCCGTGCATGCCCAGCATGTGCAGCGAGGTGGGGTCGTTTTCATCGAAAGCGCCCAGTGCCAGCAAGGTGGTGGTGACCGGCACATTGGCGGTTTTGGCGCACTGGCGCATCAGGTCGCTGGCGTCGGCTTGCAACACGCCGTTGCCGACATAGAACACCGGCTTTTCGGCGGCGTTGATCATGTCGGCCACGCGGGCGATCTCCGGCGAGAGCGGCTCAACCTGCTTCATGTGGGCGGTGTAGCCGGGCACCCAGGGTTCGGGGTGGCACACGCCCTTGAGGATGCTGGCCGTCACATCCTTGGGCAGGTCGATGAACACCGGGCCGGGGCGGCCGGTCATGGCGATGTGGAAGGCGGTGTTGATGGCGCGCGGCAGATCCTCGACCTTTTTCACCAGCATGTTCCACTTGGTGCAGGGGCGGGTGATGCCGGTCATGTCGGCTTCCTGGAAGGCGTCCGAACCGATGGCGCCGGTGGCGACCTGGCCGGCGAACACGATGATCGGGGTGCCGTCCATCAGGGCATCCTGCAAACCGGTCACGGTGTTGGTGGCGCCCGGGCCGGAGGTCACCAGCACGATGCCCGGCTTGCCGGTCACGCGGGCATAGCCCTCGGCCATGTGGGTGGCGCCCTGCTCGTGGCGGGCCAGGATGAATTTGAATTTGTTGGACTCGTGGATGGCGTCAAACACCGGCAAAATGGCTCCGCCCGGGTAGCCGAACATGCATTCGACGCCGTGCTCCGCCATCATGTCGTGGAAGATCTGGGCGCCGGTCTTGCCGGTGTATTGGTCGGTGGCTTTGCCGTGCGAAGGGGTGTTGGCGTGGAAGGCTAAACTGTGTGGCATGGGAAAAATCCTAAGGGCGTCGTCAACATTTTGGATGTTGCGCGCCACGGGTAAGCAAGTGGTGTGGGTGGAACGCGAAGTGAAACAGCGTGGCAAACTGCGTGGCAAGTGGCGTGGCAAGTGGCGTGGGGGGTGCGGGTCCTCCGCTTAGCTAACGGCCACGAGTGCGGCCACAAGCACACCCGCCGCAGCGTAGGCAGCGGTGTGGGCGGGGGCGGCAAGCAAAAGGGTGCGTTCCATGGGGCGGGAAGTGTATCAGGCTTTGGGTGATGCTGGCAAAGCTGGCGGGGCGGGGGGCAGG
>CAZVNU010000445.1:0-1738 GCA_964628335.1 uncultured Phycisphaeraceae bacterium | reverse complement strand
TGGGGACACCCGCGCTCCAACAAGCCCGTGCGCTGTTGACCCGCCAGCCCTGGCCATTGCCGGCATGGATGGGTGCGCGGCGGCGGGCTGCGTATGATTCGCCGATGCCCCAATCCTTTGTCAATCATGCGGTGGTGCTGATTTGTTGCGCGATTTCCGTGGCGGGTTGCTCCAAACCATCGGAGCCGGAACCCGTGGCGGCGCCGCAGCCATCGGTCTTGGTGCCCGAGCCGGCGCCCGAGCCAGCGCTCATCGCGGAACCCCAATCCGTGCCGGCGCCCGAGCCAACGCCCGAACTGACGCCCGTGCCGGCGCTGCCGGAGGCGGCATTGCCCATGCCGGCATTGCGGCTTGAAGCGGCTTTCCCCAAGTTGAAATTCGAGCGCCCGGTCTTTTTCACGGCGGTGCCCGGCGCCGACGGTCTGGTGTGCGTGGTTGAGCAGCAGGGCCGCGTCTGGGTGTTTCCCAATGATGCCGGAGTGGCCATGACCGAGCGGTATTTGGCCCTGGATATCACCGACACCGTATTGGCCCCGGGCAACAAGGCCCATCCCGGCGGCAACGAAGAAGGTTTGCTGGGCTTGGCCTTTGATCCGGCATTTGCCGACAATCGCACGGTTTTTTTGCATTATTCGTTGAATGTCCCCAAGCAGACGGGCGGGGCGGCGCAGCGGCGCAACCGGTTGTCGCGCTGGGTGGCGGCGGCCGACGGCACCATTGACCGCGCCAGCGAGCGGGTGGTGCTGGAGGTGGACCAGCCCGAAGGCAACCACAACGGCGGCATGATCGCCTTCGGCCCGGACGGCATGCTGTATGTCGGCCTGGGCGATGGCGGCGGGGCGGGGGACAAGCATGGGGCGTTTGGCAATGGCCAAAAAACCGACACCTTGCTGGGAAAAATCTTGCGCTTGGATGTCGGCCGGGTTGCTGCGGATGGCGGAAAAAACTACGGCATTCCCAATGACAATCCTTTTGCCGGCAAGCCCGGTTTCGCGCCGGAAATCTGGGCGCTGGGCTTGCGCAATCCGTGGCGTTTTGCCTTCGACCGCCAAAGTGGCGAATTGTGGTGCGGTGATGTGGGGCAAAATGCGCATGAAGAAATCGACTTGATCACCCGTGGCGGCAACTATGGCTGGCGGGTGCGCGAAGGCCGGTTTGCCTATGCCGGGCAAGAGGCGCCCGCAACCCTGCCCTTGGTTGAGCCAGTGGCGGATCACGACCGCAAAGAGGCGCTCTCCATCACCGGAGGCTGCGTCTACCGGGGCCAGGCCATTCCCGCGCTGGAGGGCTGGTATGTGTACGGTGATTTCGTCACCGGCAATCTTTGGCGTTTGAAACGCGCAGCCGACGGAACTTGGGAGCGACCGGTCAAATTGCCCTGCGCGTTGCGCGCGCTGGCTTCCTTTGGCGAAGATGCCAACGGCGAATTGCACCTGTGCGCCTTTGACGGCAAAATTTACCGGTTGGTGGCGGATGAAACGGAGTGAGGAATCGGCGGGGCAAACCTCTTGCCTTTTGCCGACATTTCTTTTTCATCAGGCGGCGCGGCGTGGCGGCGGCCTTGCTGCACACCAGCGCCACGGTGGACGACTTGGCGCAACTGGACCTGGCCTACGCCCCGCCGTTCGGCTCGGTCAAGGACTCGCGGCACATGGCCGCCTTGCGACGCGCAGGCCACCACATGCCAGGGCTGGCGGGTCACGCGCGTCATCCCTTTGAAAAGGAACCCCGACCGTCA
>CAZVNU010000444.1:285-1745 GCA_964628335.1 uncultured Phycisphaeraceae bacterium | reverse complement strand
ATTTGCATGTTGCATCTTACAATCCAGCCTCATCAAATCTACCGGACACTACTGATTCGGCTTAAAACAAACAACTGGTTGGCAGGAAATATCTGTCAGCCAGTTGTTTTCCTTGATGGGTTATTCTTTTTGGTCGGCTAAAGCCGACCCTCCCCCATGCGCCTTGACCTCACCGTCCAACAAATCCTCGCCTCCTCCCGCAACGAAGCCATGCGCGTCATTGCGGCCGGGCTGGTGCGCGTCAACGGGCGGGTGTGCGACGACAAGGGACTGATGGTGGCGGCCACCGACAAGGTCGAGGTGCAGGCGCTTGATGCGCAGCGGGTGGTGCCGCAACCGGAAATGGAATTGCCCCTGCTTGCCCGCGGCGACGGCTGGATCGTGGTGGACAAGCCGGCCGGGATGCCGGTACATCCGCTGCGGCCGGGGGAGACGGGCACGGTGCTCAACGGGGTGGTGGCGCGTTTTCCCGAGATCCAGGGCGTGGGCGAAGAGGGGGGCCTGCGCTCGGGGGTGGTGCACCGGCTGGATGTGGAGACTTCCGGCGCTTTGGCCTTCGCGCTGACGGACGCGGCGTGGCGCACGATGCGCTTGGCGTTCTCCAGCCACACGATGAAGAAAACCTATGTGGCCGAGGTGACTGGTGTGCTGAAGAAAGACGACACGGCCCGGATCAATCTGGTGATCCGCCGCCACCATCCGGCCTTCGTGTGTGCGGCCGAGCCCGGCGAAAAGGGCGCGCGGTTGTGCGGGATGAGTTGGAAGATCATTGAAAAGAAGCGTCATTCCACCGTGGTGGAGGTGGATTTGGAGACCGGCTTCCTGCACCAAATCCGCGCGACCTTCGCGCACTTGGGGCATCCGTTGATCGGCGATGCGCATTACGGCGGGCCGCCGGCGGACCGGTTGATGTTGCACGCCTGGAAGTTGGCGTGCGACGGGGTGGGGATGCAGGTGGAAAGTAGACGCGACGGCTCGTCGCGTCCGGGGGCATGAATTGAAAACAATGCGCGCCGAGATTTTGCGCGCGTTGTGGTTCACATGTTGGATTGGACGCGGCGGGCCGCCGCGTCTACTTTTCACGCCGGCTGCGCCGCGATGGCGTGCGCGGTGGCCAGCAGTTCATCGGTGCATTGCGGATCCACCGCACGGCAAGTTTCAGTGAGCCTTTCGGCCCAACCTTTCAGTTGCGCCTGCCATTGCGGTTTTGAAACCCCGGTCGGCGTCACTTGGCAGAATTCCTCGCACAAGAGGATCAGACGCATGCAGTGGCGGAAGATGTTGCCTTCCTGCCGCGAAAGTTCCTTGGCGGAAATGTACTTGTGGAAGTCGCCGCCAAAGTCGTAAAGCAAGGGGCCGGCGCACCAGACCGGCACCACGATCAGATCTTGCGCATGGGGCACGCTGGCGTGGAACAGCAGGGTCAGTTTCTCGGCCAACGGCGGCGCGTAGCGGCGCAA
>CAZVNU010000444.1:0-275 GCA_964628335.1 uncultured Phycisphaeraceae bacterium | reverse complement strand
GCAACTCCGGCGGCACCCAAGGGTCGCCGTCCTTGGGCGGGGGCGGATACAGCGCCTCATGCGACAGGATGCCGCGGGTCAGAATGGCCGGGTCCACCACTTCCGTGGCCAAGGGGCCCGGCGGCAGCCACTCCGGTTGCGGCACCCGGCAATGGCGTAGCAAGCCTTTGGGAAATTCCAACAGAGATTCAAGAATTTGCAGGCGCTCGCATTCGTCGGCTTGGCCCAGGTAATCCAGCAACCACGCGCCGTACAACGGGTGGGTGGCGCGGAAG
>CAZVNU010000443.1:0-1747 GCA_964628335.1 uncultured Phycisphaeraceae bacterium | reverse complement strand
TCGATGTGGCGGATCAAGGTGGCAGTGTCCAAATCCACGGCCAACAACTCGGCGTGGCGCGGCTTCATGCCGCCGTTGCCGCACACATACAGGTTCCAGCCCTTTTCGGTGGCGATCACCCCCACATCCTTGCTTTGCGCCTCGGCGCATTCGCGGGTGCAGCCGGAAACCGCCATCTTGACCTTGTGCGGCGCACGCAAGCCTTTGTAACGGTTCTCCAATTCAATCGCCAGCCCCACCGCATCCTGCACCCCGTAGCGGCACCACACCGAGCCGACGCAGGATTTCACCGTGCGCACCGATTTGCCGTAGGACTGGCCGGACTCAAAACCGGCGTCGATCAACTCCCGCCAGATTTTGGGCAATTGGTCCAGGCGGGCCCCCAGCAAGTCAATGCGCTGGCCGCCGGTGATCTTGACATACAGCCGGTATTTTTTGGCGATTTTTCCCAGAATGATCAACCGGTTGGGGGTGATCTCCCCGCCTGGGATGCGCGGCACCACCGAATAGGTGCCGTCTTTTTGCAGATTGGCCAAAAAGCGGTCGTTGGCGGCCTGTTGCTGGGCGCGGTCATCCTTGAGCGCATGCACACCCCAAGCCTGCGCCAGCACCGAGGCGACCACCGCCTTGCAGGTGGCGCATCCCTCGCCGTGACCCACCATCACCAGCAACTCGCCAAAGGAATGAATGCCGCGCACCTTGATGATGGCGTGCAACTCTTGGGGGGAATACGGGAAATGCCCGCATACCGCAGTCGGGCTGTTTGTGTGTGCCACGCGATACCGCCAAATAGAGGAAAAGGAATGATTGCACCGCAACACAGGAAGCAAAGCCCGTGCCAAGGAAAATATCACCCATGAATGCTGATTTAGGAATCAACCTGCCTAAAAAACAGAAGGCGCATGAAAATTGGGCGCACCTGAAAAAACTCCCCCGCAGTGTGCGGGGGAGTTTTTCAGTGAACCCAACGGGATTTGAACCCGTGTTACTAGGATGAAAACCTAATGTCCTGACCAGGCTAGACGATGGGTCCGACTTGTTGAAAGTTGGGGTGACGCCCCGGTGGTCAATCGGGGGTGCGGATTGTAACAACCGGAAAAAGTCTTGCAAGTCGCCCCCCGCCCCGGCCCTTGGCCTGCCCTTTTTGTGCAAAAAACCGGGGCAAGGGCTGGCTTTCAAAGGGCACCTCCCTACAATGGCCGCCCCATGAACACCCCCCCCACCGAAAAAGTCGTCATCATCGGTTCCGGCCCCGCCGGCTGGACCGCCGCCATCTACGCCGCCCGCGCCAATTTGCAGCCCCTGATGTTCCCCGGCCGCGCCGCCGGCAAAGATCTGTTGCCCGGCGGCCAGTTGATGTTCACCGGCGAGGTGGAAAATTTCCCCGGCTTCCCGCACGGCATTTCCGGCCCCGACCTGATGCAGGCCATGTTCGGCCAGGCCATGCGCGTGGGCACCCGCGTGGTCACCGACGACGGCGTGCAATCGGGCGACGAAGTCTCCGGCGGCCTGTTCTCGATGTTCCAGAATGTGGCCTCGGTGGACCTCTCCAAGCGCCCCTTCCATGTCAAGGGCGACAACGGCTTTGAATGCCTGGCCCAGACCGTCATCATCGCCACCGGCGCCAAGGCCAACTGGCTGGGCCTGGACAACGAAATCCGCCTGGCCCAGTCCGGCGGCGGCGTTTCCGCCTGCGCCGTGTGCGACGGCGCCATGCCGATGTTCCGCGACCAAGAGTTGGCCGTGG
>CAZVNU010000442.1:0-1760 GCA_964628335.1 uncultured Phycisphaeraceae bacterium | reverse complement strand
GAACTGCTGGGGCACGAAGCCGTGCGGATCCTCCTTGGCCAGTTCAAGGGCCTTGGCGATGGCGCCCTTCATGCCTTCGGCCGCCGGCGTCAGCACCAGGTTGGCGCCCAGGCCCTTGAGCAGCGCGCGGCGTTCGACGCTCATGGATTCGGGCATCGTGAGGGTCAGTTTGTAGCCCTTGGCGGCGGCCACGAAGGCCAGCGCGATGCCGGTGTTGCCGGAGGTGGGCTCGATGATGTGGGAATCCTTGGTGAGTTTGCCGTTTTGTTCGGCGTCCTCGATCAGCGCGCGGCCGATGCGGTCCTTGACCGACGACAAGGGGTTGAAGAATTCCAACTTCACGAAAACCTGCGCGTTGGCGGGGGCGATGCGGTTGAGCTTGACCAGCGGCGTGTCGAAGGTGGTGTCGACGACGGAGGCGTAGGCGCGGTGACGGAGGGTGGCGGGGGCGGACATGGCGGGTTCCTTTCGGTGGGCGAAGCCCGGGGTGAAGAAGGCGGAAAGACGGGGGAGGAAGGGACGCCAAAGGCTTCCGCCTTCGGCGTCCGGAAAAGGGGTGCTGGAAAGGGTCATTGGGCGGCGGGCGCCGCCGGCACCACGAGGCCGTCCAACTTCACCTTGTCCTTGAGCACCTTGGTGTCGAAGGCCCATTGCGCCTGGATGGCCAGGGTTTCCGGCAGGGGGTCGGTGGTGAACTTCACATGCGGCAGGGCTTCGGCGATCAGCACGCGCGAGATGGACTTGCCGCTGGCCTTGCTGATGCCGGCGGCGAGCGCGTTCACCTGCCGGGCCGGATCCTTGGCCAACTCGGCCGTCAGCCGTTCATGCTCGGCCAGGAAGGCCTTGACCGTCTCCGGGTGGGCGGCCAGGAACTCCGGCGTGGTGATGACCAGCGTCAGGCTGAATTCGCCGCCTTTCCACAGGTCCTTCTCCTGGGCGATGGCGGTGGCGTCGCCTTCCTTGATCAAGCGGGTGGCCCAGGGCTCGGGCGACCAAGCCGCATCCACCTGGCCGCGCCTGAGCAATGCCGCCTGCTCGGCGTTGGGGATGGGGATGATGTTGTCGGTGCCGTCCTGCTTGAGCACATTCTTGACATACCACTTGGCGGCGATGTCCTGCGTGTTGCCCAATTGCGGGGTGGCGATGCGTTTGCCCTTGAGGTCCGCCAGCGTCTTGATGCCGGATTTCGGTCCGGCGACGATGACCACGCCGTTGGCGGCGGCGCCGGACACGATGCGGATGCCCTTGCCTTTGCTCTTGGCCCAGGCGTTGATGGCCGGGGTCGGCCCGACATAGCCGATGTCGATCTCACCGGCGAACAGGGCTTCGATGAGCGAGGGGCCGGCGTTGAACACCTTGGTGTCGAACTTGGCCGGGGCGACGGCCGAGGCGAAGGCGCCGGATTCCACGCCCAGCACGGCCTGGGCGTGGGTGAGGTTGGCGAAGTAGCCCAGGCGGACCTGCTTGGGCGCGTCCTTGGGGGGCGTCTTGGGGACATCGGCGGCGGACGCGGTGAGCGCGCCGAAGGCGAGGGCGAAGGGAAGGAGCAGACGGGTGGAGAGGAGGGACAGTGGAGACATGGGAACAATCCTTGTGGAGAAATGGTTTTTGGAGATGGGGAAAAGGCAGCGTGGTGAAGGCGGGAGCGGGTGGAGGCACCCGGCTCCGGAAAAACGGGGAGCGGCTCAGAACAGGCGGAAGGTCACCTCGGCGTAGGCGAAGTGCGATTCCTTGCCCTTGCCGAGGTTCTTGGTGAATTC
>CAZVNU010000441.1:0-1776 GCA_964628335.1 uncultured Phycisphaeraceae bacterium | reverse complement strand
ACATGGCCTTCGGCCAACGGCGGCAAGATGCCGCCGCTACCTTCTAAGTCTTTTTGACCGTCACCTGCGCCACCTGCCCCGCCTTGATCTTGTCCAACCCGCTGCCAAGTTCCCCGATCGGGTCCGGCGGCAGAATCTGCACCACTTTTTCGCCGATCTTGGCTTCGCCGTTTTTGACTTTGGTCTCGAATTTTTTGCACTCAAGCAGCAAACGGTCCAGGATGTCTTTTTCTTCGACATTGGCGACCTTCTCGCCCTGCACATAAATCAAGCCGCGCTGTTTGCCGGCGAAAATCGCCACATCGGCGCCTTCGGCTTCGCCGGGGCCGTTGACGATGCAGCCCATCACCGCCACCTTGATCGGCAGGGTGATTTCGGCGGCCAGCTTCTTGCGCACTTCCTGCACCAGAGTCAGCAAATCGACTTCGATGCGGCCGCAGGTCGGGCAGGCGATCAAATCCACGCCCTTGCGCTCGCGCAGGCCCAGGCAATACAGCATTTCCAAGGCGTCTTCGATTTCATGCACCGGGTCTGAGGCATACGAAATGCGCACGGTGTCGCCGATGCCTTGGGCCAGCAGATGGCCCAGCGGCACACAGGAGCGGATCATCGCCGTTTCGCGCGGTCCGGCGTGGGTCACGCCCAAATGCAAGGGGTGGTCGAAGCGTTTGCTGACTTCCTCATAAGCGGCGATCACCAAGGTCGGGTCGGGGCTTTTGGCGCTGATGGAGACATCGTAAAAATCGTTCTCGTAGAAAATATCGAGGTATTCCTCCAACTTGGCGATCATGATGGCCAGGAAGTGGCCGTGCTTGTTGTCGGAGAACACGCCGCCGAGTTCCTTCATGCGCTTTTGCTTGTCCTTGCGCTCGATGATCGAGCCTTCGTTGACGCCGATGCGGATGGGGATTTTCTTTTCCTTGCAGGCGGCGATCACTTCCTCCACCTGTTTGCGGTCGTTGATGTTGCCGGGGTTGAGGCGGATCTTGTGCACGCCGGCCTCGATGGCCTCCAGCGCACGGCCGAAGTGGAAGTGCACATCGGCCACGATCGGCACCTTGATCTGCGGAATGATTTCCTTGAGCGCATCGGTGTCGGTGCGGCCGGGCACGGCCACCCGCACCAGGTCGGCGCCGGCGGCGGCCAAGCGGTTGATTTCGTGGACGGTCTTGTCGATGTGGTCGGTCGGGCAGGTGGTCATGCTCTGCACCGACACCGGGGCGTCACCGCCGATCTTGACGAAGCCGACGCGGGCGTCGCCCACGGTGATCTGACGGGTTTTGCGGCGGGGGTTGGACATGCGGGGGATTGTAGCCCCCCTACAATTCCCGCCATGTCCACCGAATCAAAACCCAAAGACATCACGCTCATCGTCATCCTGTCCGCAGGAGCCTTGCTGGCGGCCGGCATCTGCGGGTTTTACTACCTCTCGAAAAACCCGGCGACGACCACCCGCGCCACCGTGGCGCAAATCGACGCGCTGGAAACGCAGGTCCAAGCCCTCAAACATGCCCTGGAGCAGTTGGAAAAACGGCAGACTGAATCCCATGCCGCCCTGCAAGCGACATTGGCGGCGGCCAAGACCCTTGCCGCCAGTCCCGCCCCGGTGGTGGCGGCGCCGGCTCCCGACCCGGCGCTGGCCGCCGCCTTGGCCGCCTTGGCCGAATCGCAAAAAAACCAGCAAGCCACCCTGACCGCCATTGCCGCCCAATTGGCCCAAAAGCCGGTGCCGGCGGCAGCGGTTGCCGCCCCCCCCCCTGCCCCGATTGCCCCTGC
>CAZVNU010000440.1:0-1782 GCA_964628335.1 uncultured Phycisphaeraceae bacterium | reverse complement strand
TTCCTTTTGGCTGCTGCGCAGCCATTGGCAGACTGAAGTCCGCCCTCCCGGCAATGGCGTGCCAGCGTCCCCTCCCTGACGGTCGGGCGCCAGCCACACTGACCCGCCAGCCCTGGTTTGACGGTCGGGCACCGCCGCCTTATCATTCAATCAGTTAATCCAACTTTTAGGATGAATATAATCCATCAATCCGACTTTCAGGATAAATCCATGCCGTCCCCGCTTTCCACCGTCTCCCTTGGCTACCCCCGCATCGGCCCGCGCCGCGAACTCAAGTTCGCGCTGGAGGCGTTCTGGGCCGGCAAACTCCCCGAAGCCGACCTGCGCGCGGTGGCCGCCAAGATCCGCCAGGACAACTGGCTTTCCCAGCAGGCGGCCGGCATCAGCCACATTCCTTCCGGCGATTTCTCGTTCTACGACCATGTGATCGACCACGCCGTGCTGTTTGGCGCGGTGCCGGCGCCGATTGCGCCTGCGGCGGGGCGCACGCGCCAAGCGCCGCCGGCGTGCCGGCGCTGGAACTGACCAAGTGGTTCGACACCAACTACCACTTCCTGGTGCCCGAAGTGACGGCGGCCCAATCGTTCACCCTGACCGGCGAAGGCCCGGTGGCGGCCTTCAAGGAGGCGCTCGCCCTTGGCATCCGCACCCGGCCGGTGGTGCTGGGGCCGGTGAGTTTCCTGCTGCTTGCCAAATGCCGAGAAGACGCCGCCTTCGAGCCGCTCACGCTGCTGCCGCGCCTGCTGCCCTGCTACGCGCAATTGCTCAAGCGGTTGGCCGACGCCGGCGCCGACTGGGTCCAGGTGGACGAACCCTGCCTTGGTTTGGACCTGTCCGTGGCCGCCCGCGGGGCCTATGAAAAGGCCTTTGCCGCGCTGGCCGCAGGCGCGCCGGGCCTCAAGCTTGCGCTGACCACCGGCTTTGGCGATCTGGCCGACAACCTGCCCCTTGCCTTGAATCTGCCGGTGGCCAGTCTGCACCTGGACTTGGTCCGCGCGCCGGGCCAATTGCTGGAAGTCCTGCCGCTGGCGCCCAAGAACCTCATCTTGTCGCTGGGCGTGGTGGATGGGCGCAACATCTGGAAGGCCGACCTGACCCGCGCGCTGAGCTTGGTCGAACTGGCGGTGTTCCGCCTGGGTGCCGACCGGGTGCAGGTCGGCCCGTCCTGCTCCCTGCTGCATTCCCCCGTGGATGCCGCCCTCGAAACCGAAAGCGGCCCGTTCAACCCCGCCGTGCGCCCGTGGCTGGCTTTTGCGCGCCAAAAGCTCGATGAAGCCGCCACCCTGGGCCGCGCCGGCGCGCAAGGTCGCGAGGTGACATTCACCGCATTGACCGCCAGCGATGCCGTGGTGTCCGCCCGCGCGGGGCACCCGGCCGTGCGGGTGGCCGCCGTGCGCCGCGCGGCCGAGGCGGTCACGCCCGGCGACCTCGCCCGCGCCCACCCATTTGAAACGCGCGCCGCCAAGCAGCAGGGTCAACTCAATCTGCCGCCGCTGCCGACCACCACCATCGGCTCCTTTCCCCAGACCCCGGAATTGCGCCGTGTGCGCGCCGATTTCAAGGCCGGCCGCTTGGGCGCCGACGCCTATGAGCGGGCCCTGCGCGAAGAAATCGCCCACTGCGTGCGCGAGCAGGAGGCCGCCGGCGTGGATGTGCTGGTTCACGGCGAACCCGAGCGCAACGACATGGTGGAATACTTCGGCGAGCAACTGACGGGCTTCACCACCTCCGGCAACGGCTGGGTGCAGTCCTATGGCTCGCGCTGCGTCAAGCCGCCGATCA
>CAZVNU010000439.1:0-1807 GCA_964628335.1 uncultured Phycisphaeraceae bacterium | reverse complement strand
GCAGGGACTCGGACATGGGGGCTCCAGTATGTGGGAAAGGGGATGCGAAACGGCCCGGAGAGTATACGCCGAGAAATTTTCGATTGAACTCATGCCTCCATGCACCTAAGATGACCGCATGAAAACCACCGTTTCCGCCATGACCCATGTGGGGCGCAAGCGTCAACACAATGAAGACTCCTTCTTCTCCGACGAAGCACTGGGGGTGTTTGCGGTGTGCGACGGTTTGGGTGGGCAGGCCGCCGGCGAGGTCGCCTCGCGCATGGCCTGCGATGTCATCCGTGATTATTTGGTGTCTCATCCCGACCGGTTGGAGACCTGCCGCGGCGTCACCACGGTATTCAATTGCGCGGATGTCTCGGCCTTGATCCGCGATGCGGTGCAGGCCGCCCACGAGGCGATTCGCAAGTCTGCCGCCGCCTCTCCCGAACGCGCGGGCATGGCCTGCACTTTGGTGCTGATGATGGCCCTTGGCAATCATGTGGCTTTCGCCCATTTGGGCGACTCGCGTGCTTATCTGTGCCGGCGCAACCGTCTGCATGCGCTGACCCGCGACCACAATTACGCCATTGAGAGCGTGCATTCCGGCACCCAATCGCTGCAGGAAATGATGAATTCCAACAAGGGGGCCCGCATCACCCGCTGCCTTGGCAGCCCGGCGCCGCTGGTGGATCCGGATGTGCTGGTGATCGAGCCGATGAATGGCGACACCTTCCTTCTGTGCAGCGACGGGGTCACCACCCATCTGGGCAGCCCGGACATCCTGGACATCATGATGTCTGAGAAACCTGCGCATGTGCCCGAGACGCTGATTGCCGAATGCAATGCCTGCGGCGGCGTGGACAACATCACGGCGGTGGTGGTGAGCATTACGGGCCAGACCTTGGAGCACGACAAGGAACTGGTGGCCCGCATTTCATCTTTCCGCCGCATGCCGATTTTCAGCCGTTTGGACCTGGTCGAATTGACCCGGATTTTCAACCGCTGCCAGATGGAGAAGCATGAAGTCGGCGATTACATCATCACCGACGGCGCGGATGACCACCGCCTGTTCGTGTGCCTCTCCGGCCATGCCGAGGTGCGCAAAAAAGGCGGCCGGCTGGCTTCGGTGCGGCCCAATGACGCCTTTGGCGAAATGGCTTTGCTGGAGAATGTGCCCCGGTCGGCGGATGTGGTGGCAGATAAACCCACCACCACCCTGGCCTTTGCCCGCGAAGATTTCGTGGACATCATGCGCCAGGAACCGTGGATGGCGATCAAGATGCTGTTCCCCCTGGCCCAGCACCTGAACCACCGTTTGCGCCGCACCAATGACAAGCTGGCCCGCGCGGTCACCGAACTGGCCGAGTTGCGCGTGGAGTCGGTGTCCGTCACCGGCACCGGCACCGTGGATACAGCGGAGTCCATGCACTATCCGGACCCGTTGCTGGACCAGAGCATCGCCCCGGGGCTTGGCGACACTTCCACATCGCTGTCTGAAGATGAATTGCAGGCCTTTGAGACGGCGTTGTACGGCATGCAGTCGCGCAAATAAGCACGGTTGTTTTTGGTCGAGCGTCAGGCTGCCGTCATGTGGCGGTCGCGGATTTTCAATGTGGGCTTGGCAGGCGGCGCGGTGGAGCGTTGGCCATTTGGCGTGCGGTTCGGCCGCTTGCACGAGATCTTGGTGCGGACACGCTCGACTCGCTGATTGCCGGGTCGAGTCTGGACCGCATCCTTGGCGAAGCGCAAATGCGGGCCGCAGTGTGACGGCAGGGCTGGCGGGTCACGCGCGTAATCCCTTTGAAAAGGAACCCCGACCGTCAGG
>CAZVNU010000438.1:0-1834 GCA_964628335.1 uncultured Phycisphaeraceae bacterium | reverse complement strand
TGAAGCGATGCGCGCCGGTGTTTCGGTGCGCGTCGTTTTGATTGGGGTTGGAGCGAACGCGGCGGGCCGCCGCGTCTACTTTTGGGCGTCGATCCTACCTGGGTTCGGGACAAGCGATCATGCCACGAGGGGCAAAAGCGCGACATCTTGGGCACGCCAACCCTGCGGGGTTGCGCCAAGGGAACGCGCGCGCCGATACCATGCCGCCATGATGTCCTTGGAACTCGACCGGGCCGTGGAACGGGCCTTCACACGGCAGGATTACGCGTTGGTCCGCGAATTGGTCGGGGCCGCCGCCGCGCAGGGGAATGCCGACCCGCACTTGCGGGCCTGCCATGCGCTGGCGTTGGGCCATTGCTCGCGTTTTTCCGAGGCGCGGGCGGAGGTCGCGCAGGTGTTGGCCGCCGCGCCCGATGCCGCCACGCGCCGGCATTTGGCCGGCATGATGGGGGTCGAGTGGATCGGGGTGCCCCGCCACGACATCGCGGAACCCTTGTTGCGGGACGCCTTGGGGGCGTCGGAGGCCCCACCTGTCTTGTGGGCGTCGCTGGCGGAGTGTCTGGAACGCTTGCACCGCCTTCCCGAAGCGGGGGAGGCGCTGGCGGACGGCCTGCGCCGATTTCCCGTCCATCCCGGCTTGTTGCGGGTGCGGGCGCGCGTGCATCGGCGCCAGGGCGACCACGACGGGGCGCAGGCGGACCTGCGCGCCGTGATCGTGTCGCCCCTGGCGTCGGAGGACGACCGGATCGGCGCCTTCTACGAGATGGGGCATCTGCGCGAGGCGGAGGGGCGGCATGCCGAGGCGTTGTCCATGTTTTGCCAGGCCAAGGACATCCAGAAACGGACCGGCGGGCGCTTCGTCAAGTTGTGGCACGCTCTGCGGGCCATGCGCCGGACCACCTTCGTCTTGCCGACGCGCGAGGATTTCCGGCGTTTCGCGGACGAGGCGGCGCCGTTGGCTTCCCCGTCGCGGCGGGGGGCGTTCCTGGTCGGCTGCCCGAGATCCGGCACCACGCTTCTGGAACGGGTGTTGGATGCCCATCCCGGCATGGTGGCCGCCTCCGAGACGGCGGTCTTCGGCGGCGAAGTGTGGCGCCCCATGCTGCGGGACCTGGAGGCGCGACAGCCCGTGCGGGATCTGGGCGACGCCTTGGGGCGGATCACGCCCGGACAATTGGCCGGGGCGCGCGGGAAGTATTGGGGGTTGCTGCCGGGGGCGCTGGAACAGCCTATCGCCGGACGCCTGGTCCTGGACAAGAACCCGTCCCTCCTGTCCTTCCTGCCGGCGGTGTGCCGGTTGTTCCCTGAATCCCCCGTGCTCATGGCCCTGCGCGATCCCCGCGCCATCCTGTGGTCGTGTTTCACGCAGCCGTTCCCCCTCAACGCGCAGACGGCGGCTTTCCTGGACCTGGGGACGGCGGCGCAGCACATCGCCGATGTGCTGGGGCAATGGACGGCCCTGCGCGGGCGCATCGCGTCGCCGTGGCGCGAAGTGCGCTACGAGAAGGTGGTGGCGGATTTGGCGGGGGAGGCGAAGGCGACCTTGGAGTTCCTCGGCCTGCCGTGGCGGGAGGAGGTCTTGGCCTACCACGAGAACAAGGCGCCGATCCGTTCGCAGTCCTACGCGCAGGCCTCCCGGCCGGTCTACACGGGGGCGCTCGAGGCGTGGCGTCACCACGAGGCGGAACTTCTCCCGCATGCGGCGCATTTCGCGCGGGAGCAGGCGGCGTTGGGTTACGGCGGGTGATGGAGCGCGGGTGTCCCCACCCGCAAATGCCACCCGGGGCTCAATGCCCCGGACGGCAAAGAGGTTGCCGACAGACTTCCGGCGGGC
>CAZVNU010000437.1:0-1845 GCA_964628335.1 uncultured Phycisphaeraceae bacterium | reverse complement strand
TCCCCCAAGCAAAAACCCGCGCCAAAGCGCGGGTTTTTGCTTGGGGGAGTCCGGGGTGTCATTTCTTTTTCTTCGCCGCCGGCTTGGCGGCCGGTTTTTTGGCAACGGGCTTGGCCGCAGGCTTTTTGGCCTCCGGCTTGGCGGCCGCCTTTTTGGCTTCCGGCTTCTTGGCTGCGGCGGGCTTTTTGACCTCTTCTTTTTTCGCCGCAGGTTTCTTGACTTCGGTTTTTTCGGCCTTTTCTGTTTTTTTCACTTCTGATTTCTTGGACTCGGGCGCCTTTTCGGCGGCTTTGCCCGCGGTCTTTTTGTCAACCACCTTGGGGGGGGGCACCACCACATCGTCTTCCACATCCACTTCGCCGGCCTTGGGTGGGGCCATCAGGAATTTGTACTTGCGCTTGAGGATGTCAATCAGGTGCTCCAACTCCGGGCCGGGGCCGGGGGCCCAGGTGATCCAGATCAAATCCACCGCCAGCTTGCCACTCTTGATGCCGTCGCGCACATAGCGGTTCAGGCGCTTGAAAGGCACGAAATCAATGAATGAATCGGCAATCGGAAATACCAGCAAGGGGCTTTCCAGATGCGGGGTCAGGGTGTCGGTGGCCGGCACCAGATAGCAAAACGCATCCGGGCTTTCCGGGCCGCTGACATGGTGGCCGGGCAGGGTGTATTCAAAGGTCCATTTCCAGGCATCGCCCATCCACACCAGGCGCTCTTCAACGCCGGGCATCTGGCGCAATTGCTCGCGCAAGGTGGGCAGCACCGTCAGGTGGGTTTCCTTCACATCCTTGAGCAATTGTTCGGGAGAAGGGGTGTTCCAGTGGTCAAACCACGGCTGAAGCGGGAGATAAGCGGATTTGATGGACATCGAATGAAGGGAAAAGAGGGGCGGCCAAGGGGTGGGAAGGGTTCCCCTGCCCCGGCCAGAACCCGAAACAATAACCGCCCGCCGCCCTTCTTACAAGAACGCCCGGGGACACTGGGGTATCATGCCGGCTTCTTTTTGAATCGGGCCCATGTGTATCCGGGCCTTTCTTGCCCGCCCGCCTTGCCCAACTCACGCCATGACCACCCCCGCCACCCATCCCGCCGACTCGGTCATCCTGATCGTGGACGACAACGAGCAGAATGTGGAATTGCTGCAAGCCTATTTGGAGCCCCTTGGCCACACCCTGCACACCGCCTGCGACGGACTGGAAGCCGTGCGCTTTGTCGAAGCCGCCGCGCCGGCCCCTGACCTGATCCTGCTGGATGTGATGATGCCCAAAATGAGCGGATTTGAGGCCTGCGCCCAAATCAAGGGCAATCCGGCCTCGGCCCACACCGCCATTTTGATGGTCACCGCCCTTTCCGAGTTGTCCGACCTGGAGCGCGCGGTCGAGGCCGGCACCGATGACTTCTTGACCAAGCCGATCAACCGCCTGGAACTGATCCCGCGCGTCAAATCGCTGCTGCGCATCTCGGCCCTGCGCAAGGCCGGGCTGGAAAAGGACGCCATCATCCACGATCTGGCCCAGCGTTTGGCCGAGGCCCGCACCGCCATTTCCATGAGCCCGGAAGAAAAAGCCGCGCTGCAGAAGGAAAAGTCGGAGAAGAAGGCCGCCGCCACCCGATAAACAACATTTACCCGGGGTGTCTGCCCTTGGTATTCGCCCCGCGCTTGCCCGATTGCCCCGTATGGATGCGGGAGTGACTTAGCCCGCAGTTCTTCTGGATGCCCATGGATGCCAACCGCCGCGAACTCTTGATGGCCAGCCTGGGCCTTGGCTTGGGTGCCGCTGCGGTCTCGTTGCTGCCGGGCCGCTTACCACCGGGGACCGCTGGCGGGGCATTGACGCAGCCCGG
>CAZVNU010000436.1:0-1848 GCA_964628335.1 uncultured Phycisphaeraceae bacterium | reverse complement strand
GCTGACCATCGACAGCCTGCACCGCATCGTGCCGGCGTCCGCCGAGCAGATCGCCACCAAGCTGGGCTTCGCCTCCGTGGCCGAACTTGAAACCAAGATCAAGGAAGAATTGACCCAGCGCGCCGAAGTGAACCAAAAGGCCGACCTCTTCCGGCAAATCACCGAGCAGTTGCTCACCGCCGCCGACTTCGACCTGCCCGCCAAGGTGGCCACCACCCAGGCCCAGCGCATCCTGATGCGCACCCGCTACGAGATGCTCTCGCGCGGCATCAGCGAAGAAGTGGTCGAGCAAAAACTGGCTGAAATGCGCGGCGAATCCGACGCCGAAGCCAAAAAACAGCTCAAGCAGTTCTTCGTGCTCGACAAGGCCAGCAAGGAACTGGGCATCGAGGTGGACGAGGCCGAAATCAACGGCCGCATCGCCATGATGGCCTTCCAGCAGAACCGCCGCCCCGACAAGATGCGCGAAGAAATGGCCAAGAACATGCAGATCGAGCAGCTCTACCTGCAGATCCGCGAACAGAAGACCCTCGACGCCGCGCTTGAAAAAGCCAAGGTCGTGGACGCCTGATTGCCCTGAAAAACCCAGACAAAAACTCCGGCGCAAGCCGGAGTTTTTGTTTGGCCTTCCGGCAACGGCTGGCTAGAATCCACCCCATGCCGACCCTGCTTGAAATCACCAAACCAATTGACCCTGAAAGCTCCAAGAGCCTGCTCCTTCTGGGCAGCCTGGGCATTCTGGCGGCGATCGTGCTGATCGTCATCGTTGCCGCCGTTCGCAAGAAATTTTTCCCCAAGGAAGAGAAACGCGACCATGCCCCCGCCGGCTTTGGCGTGGGCGACCTCAAGGATCTGTACGACCAGGGTCTGATCAGCGATGATGAATACAACATCGCCAAGGGAAAAATCGTGAAAGCCTCCCACAAGGCTTTCATGGACGCGGGCGCCAAGGGCAAAGCCAACAAGAAGTAAACTTGCGCCCCATGCACCTCTTTCGCACCCCCCCCGAAGCCCGCGCCGCCCGTCAAGCGCAATTGCGCCAAGGGCAGACCCTTGCCTTGATTCCCACCATGGGGGCGCTGCATGAGGGGCATATCGCCTTGGTCAAGGAAGGCAAAAAGCATGCCGACCAGGTGTGGGTGACGATCTTTGTCAACCCCGCGCAGTTTGGTCCCCATGAAGACTTCCACAAATATCCGCGCCCGGTCGAAGCCGACTTGGAACAATGCCGCGCCGCCGGTGTGGACGGCGTGTTTCTGCCCGAGGTGGCGGGCATCTACCCGCCCGATGCCATTGAAACGCAGCTTGAAGTCCCCAGTCTGGCCAAAGATCTGGAAGGCCCCATCCGCCCCGGCCACTTTGCTGGCGTGTGCCGGGTGGTGGCCAAATTGCTGGCGCTGACCCTGCCCGAAGTCGCGGTGTTTGGCATGAAGGATTACCAGCAGTTGCGCGTCATCGAAGCGATGACCGCCGACCTGATGCTGCCCACCCGCATCCTGCCCCACCCCATCGTGCGCGAAGCCGATGGCCTGGCCAAAAGCAGCCGCAACCGCTACCTCAACCCCGATGAGCGCCAGCGCGCCTTGGGCATCTCGCGCGCACTGGACGCTTGCGCGAAATTGGCACGCCAAGGCGAAACCCGCGCCGCCGCACTGGAAGATGCCATGGCCCGCACCCTGATCGCCCACGAGTTGGCGATCGACTACGCCACCCTGCGCGACCGCAAAATGCTGGCGCCCCAAGAAACCTTGGCGCCAGGCCAAAGCGTGGCCCTGATCACCGCCCGTTGTGGCACGATCCGGTTGCTCGACAACCGGGTACTTTGAAGCAAAGAACCCCGACCGTCAG
>CAZVNU010000435.1:1136-1855 GCA_964628335.1 uncultured Phycisphaeraceae bacterium | reverse complement strand
CCCCGCCGCCACCAATGCCGTCCCCTGCGCCCGCAGCCCGTGCAACCCCGCCGCTGTGCGCAACTCATCGGCATGGCCCTTGGCCAGCACGGCTCTGCGCAGCGCGGCATTCATTGGCATCCACTCCGATACCGGCAGCCGCCCCCGGTAGCCGCCTTGGGAATGGGTCTTGCGCAGCAAACGCAAGCCCAAAACGCCAAACAAGGCGCTGGCGGCCTGATAGGGTTCGATGCCCATTTCAAGCAAACGCACCAACGCGCCGGGACCATCCTGGGCATGCAGCGAAGTCACCACCCGATGGCCGGTCAATGCCGCTTGCACGGCGATTTGGGCACTTTCCGCATCACGGATTTCACCAATGGCGATGACTTGCGGGTCTTGGCGCAGCAGGCTGCGCAAGGCGCGGGGAAAATCCAATTCGCCAAATGGCTTGACTTCGATTTGCGCCACCCCGGTGAGTTTGCGTTCCACAGGGTCTTCAACCGACACCACCGACAAGCCGGGATCGCGGCGCACGATCGCTTCCAACACCGCATAGGCCGTGGTGGTTTTGCCTGAGCCTGCCGGACCGCACAACACCAACAGACCCGAATCGGCGGCAGCGAATGAAGCCAGCCCAGCCAAGGATTCGGCCGCCAACCCCAATTCTTCCAATTTGGCGGGTGCCGCAAATGCCGATGGCAAGCGCACCACCGCCCGCGGTCCGTGGACGGTGGGCA
>CAZVNU010000435.1:0-1126 GCA_964628335.1 uncultured Phycisphaeraceae bacterium | reverse complement strand
CGGTGGGCATGACCGCCAAACGGGCCTCTGGCCTTTCCAGCCGCCCTTCCTGCGGCACATCGGGTTTGTAGGTGAGTAATTTGGCTCCCACCATCAAGCGATTAACCAGAATCCGGCCCTGGGCATCAGACAATTGGGCTTTGTCCTCCAGCACACCATCAATGCGGAAGCGCAACCGATATCCCCCTGCGCCTGGCTCAAGGTGAACATCCGAAGCCATCTCTTTGGTTGCACACTCAAGCAGACCGGCGACTGGATCGGCAGCAAAATCAAACGGAGAGAGGGTCATGGCGGCCAGTGTAGCGAGCCGCCTTGTTTCATGGCCGCACCGTTTGAAGCTGACGGCGCCACCTGGCCCTTGCCCAAGCAGGGGAAAGCGGGGCGCCCCCGCTCCACCAGGTACTTGCGTCCCTCATGCGTCGGTAGCCGGGGCGAGGTGGCAGGGCGGCGGGTTACCTACCCAAGTCTGAAAATGCCGCCCATTCCGGCGTATGTCCGCAGTGCCAGTACAAATCCGCTCCGGGGCCGCCGGAATGGGCGGCCATGGCTTCCCAGGTTTTGCCGCCGAAAATGGGATCCAAGGTCAGGTCAGTTGCGCTTGCCACATCGCGCACCAAGGTGGTCAGGGCCGCGTCGTGACGGCCGAACCCGCCGCGCAGGTGGGCGGTGTCGACGATGAGTTTTGAGCGGCCAGGTTTAATCTTGTCGCCCAGTGCGCGGCGGGTCCAAGCCAGCATCCCGCGGGTGCGCCAGGCCGCCGCCCCCGGATAAACCTGCACGGCGTGAATGTCAATGGGCGGGTGGCCGGCTTCTTCCAACGCCCAAGCCGCGAGCAGCAGCCCCGCCGGCGTGGTGCCGGTGGCCAGGGTGATCCAGATGCGGGCGGGATACGGCACTTGGCCGGCATCGGCCTGCTTGGCCAGTTCCAGCAGCCCCAGTGCGTTGCCCACCACGCCGGCCGGATGCGAAGCGCCGGGCAGCAGCAGAAACGGGCGCTTGCCCTGCAGGCGCAGGATCGCGCCTTTGAATAATCCGCAGCCCAGCGCTTGGCAGCGCGAGGTTGATAAATAGCAGTAGTGTCCGGTCAAATTTCCCATAAATTCGGCTGTTTTTGAACTTCTGGAGG
>CAZVNU010000434.1:0-1861 GCA_964628335.1 uncultured Phycisphaeraceae bacterium | reverse complement strand
GCGGCATCGCGCGCACGCTCAAGTGCGAGGCCATCCGCATCAATGGGGTGGAGGACCATGTGCATTTGCTGGTCAACCAGGCCCGCACGATTTGCGCCGCCGATCTGGTGAAGGAATTGAAGCGGGCTTCCACCGAATGGATGCGCAAAAACGGCCGCAAGGAATTTTTCTGGCAGGCGGGATATGGCATATTCAGCGTGAGCAAAACCAATGTCCCCGAGGTGGTGAAATACATCGAGGAACAGGAAAAACACCACCAGATGATGACCTTCCAAGAGGAATACCGCGCGTTTTTGCGCAAGCACGACATGGATTGGGATGAGGCGTATGTGTGGGATTGAGCCGCCCAATGCCCAATGCCCAATGCCCAATGCCCAATGCCCAACGGGCATTCGGATTTGAAGCCCAGGGTCGCCCGCGCAGCGGGAGACCCTGGGAATGCGGGTGGTGGGTTGGCGACCCTGTAAGGGTCGCGGATGTGTCGGGGTGGGGCAATTCCGCGACCCCTTCAGGGTCGTGGGGCGGTGGTCACCAACCCAGGGTATCCGCCCAAAGCGGCGGCTACCCTGGGCTTCAAATCCGGGTGCCCGTTGGGCACCAGTCCCAGTCCCAGTCCCAGTCCCAGTTCATTTTCCTTGAACGGATTTCCCCCTCTCCCTTAAATTTCCCCCATGTCCACCTCCAAACAAAAACCCCTCGTCCTCATCGGCATGTCCGGCATCGGCAAGAGCCACTGGTCGCGCCTCTTGGCGCAGGCCGGCTGGTCGCACCTGGACTGTGACGCCCGCATCGCGGCGCGCATCGGGGAGATCGCCAAGCCCAATCCCGGCGAATCGCCGGTGCATGCTTTGGGGCGGTGGATGGGCATGCCGTGGTCACCACATTACGGCGAGGCAGTGGGGGAGTACTTGCGCCTGGAGGAGGAGGTCACGGTGCAAGCGCTGGATGATGCCCTTGCCAAGGCCGGTGGCCAAACCGTGATCGACACCACCGGCAGCGTGATTTACCTTCCGTCCGCCCTGCGGGCCAAACTGCATGAAACCTGCCATGTCGTCTATCTGGCGTTGGCCGACGATGCGCTGGATGCCATGCTCCTGCGTTTCCTCAAGGAGCCCAAGCCGCTGGTGTGGGGCGATGCCTGGCAACCGCAGGCCGGCGAAAAATCGGAGGATGCCCTGCCGCGCTGCTATGCCAATCTGCTTGCCGACCGCTCGGCGCGCTACGCCGAACTGGCCCATGCGACGCTCGATGGCCGGGCTCTGGAAGAAGACGGGATTGGATTGGACGGCTTCCTCAGTTCAGCAGGGTGCCGGCGATGAACACCGCGCCGCTGAGCAGCATGCCGGTGATGAAGGAGATGTAAGCCAGGCGCACGAAACGGAATTTCCGTTTTTCCAGGAAACATCCCAGCAGGTAGACATCGCGCACTTGCGCTTCGTAGGTTTTGCCCGGATCATTGATGACTTCCTCCATGGCTTCCATGTATTCGCCGTAGGTGAGTTTGCTGAAGTCGCCGAAGAACATCAGGTTGAAGCCGGGCGCATGGGGATTGGGGCGTTCTTCACCCAGGTTCAAGATGGGGCGCTTGGGCATGGTGGCGTAGGCCGCCAAAAGGATGGTCATGGAACAAAACACGATCATGATGGCGGATGCAAGACGCAGATCGGGGGTGGCCAGATGGGCCACCGACAGGGTGATGACCACCGAGGCCACCGTCAGCATCATGTTGGCTTTGGCGTCGGCCATCGCGCTCAATTGCACATGGTGCCAACGGGTGTGGCGCAGGAGTTGGTCGATGGCTCGTTGGTGGCCTATTATGGCGAAACCGACAGCACCGTGTTGAGGGAGTTCATGCGCAAGA
>CAZVNU010000433.1:0-1871 GCA_964628335.1 uncultured Phycisphaeraceae bacterium | reverse complement strand
CGCGCTCAATGCGCCGGCATCGCTGCCGGGCACACCGATGGGCGAGGGCAAGACTTATCCCGACCCCGATGTGCAGGGCCGCATGGCCGAGGCCATCATGCGCGGCGACGATTTGAATGTGATCGAGATCGACGGCGCCTCCAACAACTCGGTGGACCAGGCCCGCGAATTGATTTCCAAGGCCGGCTTGTCGCCGGTTTCCGGCGCGCCCTACAAAATCTACATCATCGACGAAGTCCACATGCTCACGCAGGCGGCCTTCAACGCGCTGCTCAAGACGATGGAGGAGCCGCCGTCGCATGTGAAATTCATCCTGTGCACCACCGAACCGCACAAGGTGATCCCCACCATCCAGTCGCGCTGCCAGAAATTCAATTTCCGCAGCATTCCTGCGCTGGAGGTCAAAAAACATCTGATGGCGCTGTGCGTCAAGGAAGGCATCGAAGCCGACGAAGACGCCTTGTTCCAAGTGGCGGCTTTGGGCGGCGGTTCGATGCGCGATGCGCTTTCGCTGCTGGACCGTTTGATCGCCACCGGCGCCAAACCGATCAATGTCCAGATTTTGGAAGACATGCTGGGCTTGCCGCCGCAGGCCGGCATCGCCCAATTGGTCGACGCCTTTGCGGCCGGTGATGCCGCCACGGCGCTTGATCGGGTGGATCGGCTCATCCGCTCCGGCATCGCCCAGGAGCAATTGATTGACGCCCTGATCGAGCGCTTGCGCCAGTTGATGATTGCCTGCGCCTGCGGCGCCCAGTCGCCGATCATCGAAACTTCCGAACAGGCCCGCCAAGGCTTGGCCGCGCAGGCCAAGAAGTTCGATGCTCCCGGCTTGGTCTACACCCTGACCCTGTGCGAAAACCTCAAGCGTTTCACCAAAGATTCCACCACATCAAGGGCCATGCTGGATGCCGCAGTGGTGCGCTTGGCGCTGGCCGAGAAGATGGCCGATTTGCCCGCCTTGATCGCGCAGCAAGCCGAGGCCGTAAAAAAAAAACTGAGCTCTGAGCCGGAAGGCATGAAAGTTGCGCCTGCGCCGGCGGCTGCGATTGTTCCCGTGTTGCCTTCACCGTCGCAGGCGGAGCCTGTCGCAGTGGAGGCGGCAAAGGAAATGCCCGCAGCCATCCCAAGCCGCACCCCCCTTGAAGCCTGGTCCGCCTTGTGCCGGCGCGAAGCCAACCGCCCGCTGTCGGCATGGATGGAATCCTTCCGCCCATTGCCGCTGCAATCGGAAGCCGGCGTGCTGTGGCTGGAACCCTTGCCGGGCAAGCGCGACATGGCGGCCTATGCGGAAAGCCGCATGGGCTGGCTGGGCGAGGAATTGGCCAAATTGCTGGGCGGCCCATGCCGGGCCAGGCTGAAGGTGGAGGCCATCGCCGCCGAAGCGCGTGCGGCGGTGTTTGGCAAAGTGCCCAAGGAGAAGGTGTTGGCCCTCTCGCTGGTGCAGGATGCCATGGAAATCCTGGAAGCCACCCCGTATGACGCCCGTTTGTGGACCGGGGCCGAAGCCGAGGCGGAAAATTCTTCAAAGGCGCTGGAAAGTTCCGCCGATTCCGAGGACAATGCCGTCCCTGCGCCGGAGTTTGACGATGGCGGCGGTTGATTCCCCCTGACTTATTTCCTTGTTTCTTAATTCTCTTTTTGGAAAGCGCATCATGTTTGAAAAAATGGGCCAGATGAAAGAACTCATGTCTCTCTTGGGCAATGCCGGCAACCTCAAGGAAAAGGCCGAAAAGGTGCAGGAAGAACTGGCCCGCACCCAGATCACCGGCGAGTCCGGCGGCGGCGCGGTGAAGTTCACCGTGACCGGCAAGTCTGAAGTGGTGCGGGTGGAGATTTCCCCCGAATTGATCGCCGCCTTCTCCTCCGGC
>CAZVNU010000432.1:0-1883 GCA_964628335.1 uncultured Phycisphaeraceae bacterium | reverse complement strand
GAATAGTTCTTGGTCGGCTAAAGCCGACCCTCCCTTACGCCGATTCCCGCTCCACCACTAGATAATTTTCCCGTTCCCCGCGCCCTTTGACCGGGTAATCCTTGCGCAAGGGGTGGGCAGGGAATTCTTCCCAGGTCAGGATGCGGCGCAGGTCGGGGTGACCATCGAAGCGGATGCCCAGCATGTCGAACACTTCGCGCTCCAGCCATTCGGCGCCGGGCCACAGGTCGGTGGCGGTGGGCAGGTGCAACGCCGGATCATCGGCAATGCCGGAGGTTTCCAGCGATGGGTCCAGCAGCACCTTGACGCGCAAGCGGGGGAACTCTTTGCCGCCGGCGTGGCCGGTGGTGTCGAGCAGGTAGACCACGCCGAAACGGCCTTCCGGGCCGCCGGTGCGGGCTTTGGGATAGTTCAAATAATCCACCCCGGCGATGTCGGACAAGAAGTCATAGGCGCAATCGGGGTTGGACTTGAGGAAGGCCAACACGGCATGCAGCGATTGCGCCGGCACCACCAAGGTGGTGTCGCCGCGGAATTCAGTGGCGAACAGGGCAACGCCGGGGAAGGCTTCTTTGACGAGCGGCAGGGCGGGATGGGTAAGTTGCATGGGGTGGGAATGATAAAGGGTTTTTACCCAAACAACCCGCCAATCTCCGGCTCCTTTGCCTTCCGCCGCTTGGGGGGCGCAGCCGGCGCCAACGGCGCTTCGCCACCCGCCCCCACCACGCTCCTGACCTGTCCGTCGGCCAAATGCGTCACCAAGCCCATGCCAGGCGCCGCTTGCGCCGCGAAGCGCAGCAATTTGCCGTCCGCCATCACCGTGTAGGAGAACCCCCGGTTCAGCACCCCTTGGGGCGACAGCGAAGCCAAACGCTTGGCCAAGGCATCGAGCATCAACCGCCGTTCCTGCACCAGCCGCTCCGGACGGGTGAAGAACGGACGGCTGGCCAAGGCGGCCAACTTGCGCCTGGCCGGTTCCAAAGCCCCGCGTGGGTCGCGAAAAATCGGCTGGCGCGCACAGCCGGCCAGGCGCGACCGACCGCTCTGCACGCAGCGTTGCGCACTCAGGCGCAAACGGTCGCCCAACGGCTCGTAACGCTGGCGCAGGGCCGCTTCATCGGGAATCAGCGTCATCGCCGCCTGGGTGGGCGTGGCACAGCGCAAATCAGCGGCCAATTCGGCCAGGGTGGTATCGGTTTCATGGCCGATGGCGCAGACGATGGGCAGAGCGCAGGCATGGACGGCCTCCACCACTTCCGGCTCGTTGAAGGCCCACAAATCCTCGATGGAACCACCGCCGCGCGTGAGCAGCACGGCGTCAATGCCGAGTTTTTCACCTTGGCTGGAAAGGGCGTTTAGAGCCCTGGCGATTTCATCCTTGGCCCCTTCGCCCTGAACGCGGACATCCACCAGAAACAGGCGGCACCCCTTCCATCGTTTTTGCGCGGTGTTGATCACATCCTGCAGGGCCGCCGCTTTGCGGCTGGTGACCACCGCGATGGCGCGCGGCACTTCGGGCAATGTTTTTTTGTTTTCGGCATCGAAATAGCCGAGTTCCTTGTAATGGGCCAGGCGGCGGCGCAATTCCATTTCCAAGGCGCCCACCCCGGCCAACTCCAAACCATCCACATAAAACTGCACGCTGCCGCCTTGCGGCCAAAATTCCACCCGGCCGCTGGCCACCACCAATTGGCCGTCTTTCATGGGAAAATTGACGCCCCGCGCCCGCGTCTCCCACATCACGGCCCGCACCTGCGCGTCGGCATCCTTGAGCGTGAAGTACCAATGGCGGCGGTTGGAAAAATTCGACACCTCACCCTGCACCACGATGCGCGCCGGCAGGCCGCAGGCCACCGCCTCGGCGATCATGCCGGCCAGGGCTG
>CAZVNU010000431.1:0-1908 GCA_964628335.1 uncultured Phycisphaeraceae bacterium | reverse complement strand
AACCCCGGCGCTAGTACCGCCCGACAAAGTCAGGGTGGGGCGCTTGTAATCCCCGCTCCAGGTGGCCACCCCCACCGGCACCGGCGAAACTTCGGCGAAATTGACAAAGGGCTGGATCTGCGCGAACCAGCGGTTGGCTTCGTGCTCGGCGCGCAATTGGGCTTTAAGCAGTTCGTTCTGCCGGCGGGCCCAAGCCAGGTGTTCGCGCAAGGTGGCGACGTCTTCGCTGGGGAGGTTTTCCTTGGGTGCGATGCCGGGAATCGCCACGGCGATTTTTTTCAGCGGTTCGGCCACCGGCAGAATCAAAAAATCCACCGCAGCCCGCGGCCATTTGCCCACGGCATTGGCCGCGCCGGTCGGCAGGCGCGACGACACCAGCAGCCCCAAAAGCAGGGCGGCAAGCAGCCAGCGGGTGAGAAAGGGTGGCAGCATGGCGGTGGCAACGCGGACATCCCTGTCCGCGAAAAAAGGAAACCCCGTGTTTGACCCAGACACAGCGACTCAAGCAATTCCAACCCGGGGTGTCCACACCCCGGCCGGCCGCCTTAGCGGTCGTCGGTGTCGCTCTCCATCGCGTCCTTCAGCTCTTCCAGATGCTCCAGGAAGTGCGCGGTGCCGCGCGCCACGCAGGTCAGCGGCTCATCGGCCACCCGGCACGACAAACCGGTCGCATTGGAGATCATGGTCGGCAGCCCGCGCAAGAGCGCGCCGCCGCCGGCCAGCACGATGCCGTTTTCCATCAGGTCGGAGGCCAACTCGGGGTCGCAACGCTCAAGGGTGCGCAGCACGGCGTTGACGATTTCCTGCAGCGGTTCCTGGATGCACTGGCGGATTTCCTCGCCGGTGACCACCACGCGGCGCGGCAGGCCGGTGATGATGTCGCGACCGCGCACCTCCATCGAGCGGTCTTCGCCGTCGGGGGTGGCCGAGCCGACTTCAATTTTGATCTTTTCGGCGGTCTGGTCGCCGATCAGCAGTTTGTAGGCGTTTTTAAGGTGGTCCACGATCGAATCGTTGAACTGGTCGCCGGCCACGCGCACGGTTTCGGCATGGGCGATGTCGGCCAGCGATGTCACGGCGATGTCGGTGGTGCCGCCGCCGATGTCGACAATCATGCTGGCGGTGGCTTCCACCACCGGCAGGTCGGCGCCCAGCGCGGCGGCCATCGGTTCTTCCACCAGATACACGCGGCCGGCGCCGGCGCGGCGGGCGGCGTCAAACACGGCGGCTTTTTCCACCGGGGTGATGCCGCCAGGCACGGCGATCACCACGCGCGGGCGCACGAAAGCCCGGCTGCCGACCACTTTTTTGAAGAAGTAGGCCAGCATGGTTTCGGTGATTTCAAAGTCAGAGATCACCCCGCCCTTCAAGGGGCGGATGGCCGAGATCGAACCGGGGGTTTTGCCCAGCATTTCCTTGGCGGCGAAACCCACGGCCAACTGCCCGTTCTGCACCACCACCTTGTTGGTGCCCTTGCGCACGGCCACCACCGAAGGCTCGTTGAGCACAATGCCCTCGCCGCGCACGCACACCAGGGTGTTGCAGGTGCCAAGGTCAATGCCCATGTCAATGCTGAATAGATTTTTAAGGCGGTCGAACATGGGTATCTGGCGGATAAAAAAGCGGAAATGAAAAGACGGGCCAAAAGATGAATCTCGGGGCGAACTCTTGGACGCACCCGGGAACAAGTCCAGCGGCGCGCCATCATGATGCAAGTGGTCATTGTAGGGGGAATCCCCCCGGCTTATTTGCTTCCTGTTCTTCGGCCAACCGGGGGCCCAAAGGCCAATGTTAAACCACTGTTCAACTCAACCGAGCCACCCACGGTGGCGCCTCAGGGCTGGCGGGTCACACGCGTAATCCCTTTGAAAAGGAACCCCGACCGTCAGGGAGGGGACGAGCAACCGC
>CAZVNU010000430.1:0-1911 GCA_964628335.1 uncultured Phycisphaeraceae bacterium | reverse complement strand
CTTCGGGGTGTTCCACCTGCTGAGCGGCCTGGTGTTTGACCGCGTGAACTTCGGCGACTTCGACATTTCCTCCAGCGTGGACAACCAAACCTGGACCAAGGTGGAAAGCCTCCACTGGATCAAACCCAATCAAGCCGATGGCAACCACCGGCTCACGGAGACCTTCGGTTCGCCGCCCAAGCCCATCCGCTATTTGCGCCTGGACATCCGCAGCTCGGCCACCGTGCCGGCTCCGGAAGGCCAGCCCGCCCGCGTGGGCAACGACAGCCTGTATTTCGGCGAGTTGCATGTGCTCGAACCCGCGCCGGCCATCACCGTGAAAAACGGCACCGCCACCTTGGCCGCCCCGGCCGGTTTTGGAATCTGCGCCACCACCGACGGCAGCCCGGCCACCGCCAATGGTCCGCGCCTGGCGGTGGACCCAACGGGCAACGCCACCGTGCCGCTCAAAGCCGGCCAACCCCTGCGCGCCCGCTGCGTCAAAGCCGATTGGGTCGGACCGGAAGTGGTGGAAGTCGGGAAGTGAAAGCCTCCTCCCCCAGCAGCCCCAGCAATTTTTTGACCGGCGCCCCCAGCTTGGTGCCGCTGGGCCAATAAGCCATGATTTCCCGCGTCGGCTTGGCATCGGCCAGCGCCACGAACACCACCCCCGGGCTCCAGCGCCGCGCGCAGGCCATGCGCGGGATCAGCGACACCCCCATGCCGCAGGCGACCATCGCCAGCACGCTTTCCAGTTGCGCACCCCGGCAAACCACATGGCCGGGCAGGTTGTTCTTGTCGCAAAAGGCGCGCACCGAACCGGTCAAGCAATGCGCGTCGTTGAGCAAAATCAAGCGTGCGCCGGCCAGATCCTCCGCCATCACTTTGGGCCGGCGCGCCAACGGATGGCGGGCCGGCACGGCCAGCAGCAGCGGCTCCTTGAACAGCCGTTGCGCCTGGTAGTCGCTGTCCTTGGGCGCGATGGCCTGGCTGGCGATCACCACATCCAATTGGCCCCCGATCAGGCGCTCGAACAGGCGGATGGTCACATCCTCCTCCACCGCCAGTTCCAAGGCGGGGAATTCATCCAGCAGGGCCGACAACACCCCTGGCAGCACATGCGGGGCGATGGTCGGGATGGCGCCCACGCGCAGGCGGGCCTGGGTTTCGCCGCGCAGCGCGTGGGCCGCTTCCTCCGTCAGCGCCACTTCCTCCAGCACGCGGGCGGCGTGGCGGGCCAGCACTTCGCCGGCGGGGGTCAGGGTGGCCCCGCCGCGCTGGCGCACCACCAGCTTCTGGCCCATCTCCTCCTCCAATTTCTGGATTTGGTGGCTCAGGGATGGCTGGGCCACGCCGCATTCGGCGGCGGCGCGGGTGAAATGGCCCAAGCGGGCCACCGCCAGGAAATAACGCAGTTGGTGGAGTTCCATAGCCAAATCCTATCAAAGCATCGAAAACAAATATTTCCCTTGCCTCAATCACCGGCATATTCTTCCCTCCGCAGGGCTGGCGGGCCACGCGCGTCATCCCTTTGAAAAGGAACCCCGACCGTCAGCCCTGTTCTCTCCGTTCCTGACTTCCCTCCTTCATGAAAGGTTTTTCCGATGCAAGCACACCCCTTCCTCACCACCGCAGCCGGCGCGCCCGTGGCCGACAACCAAAACAGCCTGAGCGCCGGCGAGCGCGGCCCGCTGCTGCTGCAGGACGCCTGGCTCTTGGAAAAACTGGCCCACTTCAACCGCGAACGCCTGCCCGAGCGGGTGGTGCATGCCAAGGGCTCGGGGGCTTTTGGCACCTTCACCG
Source organism: uncultured Phycisphaeraceae bacterium (assembly GCA_964628335.1). GTDB lineage: Bacteria > Planctomycetota > Phycisphaerae > Phycisphaerales > Phycisphaeraceae > CANIYR01. The sequence goes on along the minus strand of CAZVNU010000430.1, from coordinate 129 downwards.
CCAACGGGGCCATCACCGGATTCAGCAAGGCCCGCGTGTTTGAAAGCGGCAAAGCCACGCCGGTCCTGCTGCGCTTCTCCACCGTGGCCGGCGAGCGCGGCGCGGCCGATGCCGAGCGCGATGTGCGCG
>CAZVNU010000429.1:0-1938 GCA_964628335.1 uncultured Phycisphaeraceae bacterium | reverse complement strand
AAGAATGTGAACGGCCGATTGGCCATGGAAGAGGATCCCAAAGAGGCGCCCCAAAGTAGACGCGGCGGCTCGCCGCGTTCGTTGGATTTCATCCGAAACGACGCGCACCCGGAACCAGGGCGCGCGTCGTTCAGGGCTGGCGGGTGATGGAGCGCGGGTGTCCTCACCCGCAAATGCCGCCCGGGGCTCAATGCCCCGGACGGCAAAGAGGTTGCCGACAGGCGTCCGGCGGGCGGCATCGAGCCGCCCGCCGGATTTGCGGGTGAGGACACCCGCGCTCCAACAAGCCCGTGCGCTGTTGACCCGCCAGCCCTGGGGGGCTGCCGGATGGTACAGGCGCGCTGGAGTTTCAGTGCGCGTCGTTTTGATTGGGGTTGGAGCAGACGCGGCGGGCCGCCGCGTCTACTTTTCCACAATCCACTTTTCGTCCACAGGGGGCCGGGGTTTCTTGTTGCAAACCCATTTCAAAAATATTTTTGCCTTTTGGGGCATCCCCCGCTACCTTTCCCTACCCCCTCCCCTTGGCGGGGGTGTGCCCATGGACAATCCGTCGGCATTTTCCGCTCCCTTACCGCCTGTTTAGCCGCCCGTTTTCCGCTTTTCACCAGTTTCATCCCATCCTTATCAGGACGCACATTATGTACGGTCAAACCACCAGCATGTACAAGACTCTCGTTGATGCTTACCACACCGTGTTGGTGAAGATGCGCGAGAACAACCTGGTGTTGCCGATGGCGATGATCATGGCCATCGTGGGTGGGGGTGCGGTGGCGCAGAAGGCGCAGGCGGCCCCTGTGTGGTGGGCGCCGGCCATCAACAACGCCGCCACGCCGTGGGATGGGACATGGGATACCGGCACCAGCAACTGGAATTCATCGAATCCTGCGGCCAACCCCGCCACCGTGCCGTATGGCATGGAGACTTGGGTCTCCGGCGACACGGCCATTTTCGCCCGGCCGCCGGCCATCGGGGCCACCGACAACGGCCCGCCGGTGGTGGGGGGCACGGTGCCCCCGGCACCTTATACCGTGACGGTGACGGAAAATGTGACGGCTGGCGGCCTTCAATTCACCCATCCCGGCTACATCTTGACCGGCACGGCGTCGATCGTGTTGGTCCCCGGTTCCCACATCACGCTGGGGACGGCCCCCGCCGGCCCTGGCACCGGTATTGATGCGACCATCGCCAGCACGCTCGCCAGCAATGGTGGGATCGTCAAAGACGGCGAAGGCACTCTGTATTTGACCGGGAGCAACAATGGGGCCTCCTCGACCGCCGGTTTCGGCACCTTGACCGTTGATGCGGGCAAAGTCCAGATTGGCGATGTTTCAGGGACGGGTACCAGTGGCACGCTCGGCCGCGGGGCGGTCACGCTCAATGGTGCCACCACCCAGTTGCGCCTTGCCCGGGCGGATACCGCCACGGTGAACAATGCCATCGGTGGCGCCGGTTCCGTGGCCCAAGTGGGCACCGGCACCACCATTTTGACCGGCGGCAACAATTATTCCGGCGGTACCACCATCACCCGCGGCACCTTGCAGGTCGGCAACGCCGACCATGCCAGTTCCTTGGGTTCGGGCAATGTGGTCAACGATGCCAGGCTGACCTTCCGCAACGCGGGCACGGTGGCCAACCTCATTTCCGGCGCGGGCGACATCGAGAACATCGGCGGCAGCGTGACCTTGAGTGGAGACAACACCTACACCGGCAAGACATTTGTCTCCGCCGGAACCCTGCGCATTCAAAACATGCTTTCGCTCAGCGGCGGCAACAACTGGGATGCGGATCACATCCAAGTCCGCGGCGGTGCCACCTTGGAGGTGCGTCTCAACGAGTCGGATGGCACGGGATTCACCACCGCGCGCCTTGCCCAACTTGTGGGCATCGGCCCCAATGGCAGCGGCACGGATGCGGTCGGGTTGCTGGGCTTCAACGACA
>CAZVNU010000428.1:1710-1947 GCA_964628335.1 uncultured Phycisphaeraceae bacterium | reverse complement strand
CGCAAGTGGCCACCATTGGCCACCACCCACACCGATTGGCCAACCCGCTCCGGCGGCACCGAATAGCGGCTGTTTTCATGGTGAACCATGCCTTCCTTGCTGACCTTGCGCAGTTGGGCTGCGCCAAGGTACGGCGGCGGCAGATGCGCAAGCGCAAGTTTCTCAGTCCGGTCGAAGACTTCCTGCGGCACCTGCCCGGTCGTGCCATGCGCGCGTTGGTTGGCCAGCGTGTCCAGC
>CAZVNU010000428.1:0-1700 GCA_964628335.1 uncultured Phycisphaeraceae bacterium | reverse complement strand
GCCTGCAAGGCCGCGAAGTTCTCGAAGGATCCGCCGACGATGAAGTCCGTCTGCGCGTAGCCGCCGAAGCGCTCGACCTTGCCCTTGGTGCGCGGTCGATAGGGCCGATGGGTGCTGACCTTGAACCCGAAGTGTTTCGAGAAATCGGCCATGGCCGGGTGAATCTCCCGGCTGCCGGGAAGCCGGACGCTGGCCATGTTGTCGAACAGCATTTCGCGGGGCACACCGCCGAGGAAAAGCAAGGCGCGCTGGATGCAGTCCAGCAGGGTGGCCAGCGTCATGTCGCGGGTGAACTCGATGTAACCCAGGCGGCTGTGGCCCAGGACGAACTCGAAGCAGCAGACTTTGTGGCTGGTGCCATCGCCGAAGTCGATGACCCCCAGTTCGATCCAGTCGGCCTGCGCCTGCTGGCCGGCCAAGGTCTCGAAGCGGATGGTCGCTTCGCGCTTGATCTTTTGCACCTGGCGCAATCCGGTCAGGAAACGGCGCACGGTGCGCTCGCTGCCGGTGTAGCCCATTTCCACGATCTCGCGGTGGAGCCGGGGAGCCATCAGGCCGAACTGTGCATGGCGCTCCCGCAGGTGGTCCTTGAATGGGGTGAGTTTGGACGAGGTTGTCCGGTTGGATTTTTTAGGCCGTCCGTTGCCGGTGCCGACCTCATGCTTGAGTGTGGCGGCGGCATGTTCTTTGAGAACGCGGTGGATGGTTTTACGCCCGTGAGGCGTGACGGCGACGATCTGACGCTCGGAAAGGCCGTCTTTGTGAAGGTTGATGATGTGCATGCATTGAATGGAATTGAGCATCCGCGAAGGAGAGCACATCGCGGATGCCGGGGCAGAAGAGGGCCAAGGCAAGCCCTGGCCGGCCACTTGTCGGCGTAGCCGACAGTGGCCCTTCTGCGGCCGATACCGGGGTCTCTCGACCCGGCGGGAGTGGTACCCTTCTCGGTGGCCAATTTTGGTTCCATTCGGGATGGCCATTGACATTTACCCGCAACCAACTTAAACGAGGATGAAACGGCTGGGGTTGCCCTTGCCGGCGGTGCCGGTGCCTTGCACTTGCTTGATCTTGCCGGCGGCCAGCAACTTGCGGATGCGGTTGTCCACCTGGATGCGTTTTTTGCCGGCCTTTTGCGTGAGTTCGGTGGCGGAGTACCCACTGACCGCATGGGTCAACTGGGAGAGGATGTCGGCGTCCAACTGGATCGCTTGCGCCTTGGTCAGGCGGGTGTGCGCTTCCTCGGCCGGCGCGGTGGCATCAGCGTCGGCAGCCTGGGCGCCTTCAAATTGAGCCAAGGCTTGGCGCAGAAGTTTGACGGCCTCGGCGCGGGAAGCGGTATGCGCCGGGATCACGGCCAGTTCGTTTTCCGCCGCCTTGCGCACGGATTCCGGCATGGTGCTCTCGACCACTTGCTGAAGGGAGTGGCGGGTGGCTTCGGCGGCGGCGTTGTAGCCGGTGGCGAGGAGGACGGCTTCGAGGGTTCCGGGGGTGGGCATGGTGGGATTTTTATGAGGGTGAGAAACGGACGAGGGTGGCACATGGAAGGGTAGCGGATAGTGGTTGGGTCGGTATCGTTCGCGGCCATTGGTTCATGTCATCACGCCGCCTCATATCCGACTCCTCCTTTTTTTACGACCATGCTGATCCCACCGCCCTTTGTTTTGAAAGAACTTTCCCGCGCCATTTCAATCGGTGCCGTC
>CAZVNU010000427.1:223-1970 GCA_964628335.1 uncultured Phycisphaeraceae bacterium | reverse complement strand
ACCCGCCAGCCACCCGTGCTAGCATGACGGCATGAAACCCGCCGCCCCGCCGGACGCTTCTTCCATTTTTTCCGCGTTGCCGGCGCGGCGGCCCAAAACCTATCCCCACGGCGTGATCGGCAACGGCCGTTCGGCGGCCCTGATCGCGCCCGACGGCACGGTGGAATTTTTGTGCCTGCCGGATTTCGACAGCCCGTTCGTGTTCGCCTCGCTCTTGGATGAAAAAGTCGGCGGCCATTTCGGCATCGGCATCGTCGGCGGCAAGGCCGTCAGCCAGAAATACCTGCCCAACACCAACATCCTGGCGACCCGCTTTGAATCGCCGCAAGGGGTCTTTGACTGCCTGGACTTCATGCCGCGCTGGAAATCCGACCACCTGGAGGGCCGCTGCACCGCGCTCTCGGGCATGGTGCGCCTCTTGCGGGTGGTGCGCGGCGAGCCGCTGGTGAAGGTGGATTACAACCCGCGCCCGCTGTACGGAAAATTCGAGCCGGTGCACCGCCTGCTGCGGCCCGGGGTCGTCCACACCCACGCCAAGGGCTCGGTGACGCGGCGCGACCAGTACGAATCCGTCTACCTGTACAGCAGCCTGGATGTGCGAACGGTGCTGGCCGGCAAGCCGCTTTCATTGCGGCAGGACGCTTTTTTGTGGTGCTCGTACCACGACAAATTGAGCGAAATGACCCAGGACCAAGCCGAATCGGCGCTGACCAAAACCCATGCCTATTGGCTGGATTTCTGCGAATCAGGCCGGATTCCCGCCGGCCCCTACCGCGAGGCGGTGGCCCGCAGCGCGATGACGCTCAAACTGATGCAATACGAGCCGACCGGCGCCCTGGTGGCGGCCATCACCACCTCGCTGCCCGAAACCCTTGGCGAGGCGCGCAACTGGGATTACCGCTTCTGCTGGATCCGCGACGCCTCGATGACGGTGGCGGTGATGCGCCGCCTGGGGCACCGCACCAGCGCCAAGCGCTTCATCCATTGGCTGCTGCACATCGCCCCCGGCAAGGACGACGCCATCCAGATCATGTACGGCCTGCGCGGCGAGCGCATGCTGCATGAGATGACCCTGGAACATTTGTCCGGTTACGAAAATTCCAAGCCGGTGCGGGTGGGCAACGCCGCCTACCGCCAGCGCCAGCACGACATCTACGGCGTGCTGATGGACGCCATCTGGCAGGGCGTGCAGGACGCATTGTGGCCGGTAGAGGAATTGGAGGGCATCTGGACCCGGGTGCGGGCCATGTGCGACACGGTGGCCCGCACCTGGCAAAAACCGGACAGCGGCATTTGGGAATTCCGCGGCGCCAAGCGCCATTTCCTGCATTCCAAACTGCTGTGCTGGGTGGCCGTCGACCGCGCGCAGAAAATCGCCCGCCATGTGGGCCGCCACGACTGGGCCGACCGCCGCACCGTGCTGGCCGACGCCATCCGCAAATCCATCGAGACCCAGGGCTGGTCGGAGTCGCAACAGGCTTACATGCAGTCCTACGGCAGCGAAACCTTGGACGCCTCGGTGTTGCTGATGGGCGACTACGGGTTCGTGGAGCCGCACGATCCGCGCTTCGTCTCCACCGTGCGGGCGATGAAAAAGAAACTGATGAAAAAGGGCCTGATGTACCGCTACCGGGCGGCGGACGATTTTGGCGAGCCCTCGAGTTCGTTCACCATCTGCTCGCTGTGGATGGCCAAGGCCCTGTGGCTGATCGGCGACCGCGCCGACGCCCGCGCCCTGTTCGAGCGC
>CAZVNU010000427.1:0-213 GCA_964628335.1 uncultured Phycisphaeraceae bacterium | reverse complement strand
CCAGCACGCGCTCGAACAGGGCGCGTGCTGGCCTGCGCCAACGACAAGGGGCTGCTGTCGGAGGACATCGACTTCAAGAACAAGCGCCTGCTCGGTAATTTTCCGCAGGCGTACAGTCATCTGGCGCTGATCGATTGCGCGCTGACCTTCGGCGCCGCCAGGGCTGGCGGGTGATGGGCACAACCCCTCTGAAAAAAGTAGACGCGGCGGCCC
>CAZVNU010000426.1:0-1995 GCA_964628335.1 uncultured Phycisphaeraceae bacterium | reverse complement strand
CGGACGACTCCGCCGCCGCGGCTGCGCTGTCCGTGGCACCCATCCTTCACCCGCCGCACCTCCCTGCTTGGCAGAGCCAAGCACGCGAGGCGGGTTATGGGGGATAATCCCCGTCATGACCACCCCCAACGCCCAACACGATACCGATACCGACATCCTCGGCCCCGAGCAAATGGCGCGCTTCAAGGAATTGCACGAAAAACTCTGCACCTTGGGCAACCCCTTTGAACATGAGCACACCGACGCCTGCGACAGCGGCTGCGGCCACGAGCATGCCCCGCCGCGCGACTATGTCGCGGAACTCAACCTGACCGCCGAGGATGTGCCGCACCTTTTGAGCATCACCGAAGACTGGCTGGACCAAGAGTTTCCGCCCGATTTTCCGGCCTGGATATTCGCCCCGGTCCACGCCTGGCGTGCTTTGGGCCAACTCAAAGATCCGGCCAGCGCACCACAGGTGATCACCGAGTTGATCGAACTGTACATTGAATTGCTGGCCGACAACGACGAAGGCGGCAGCGAGCTGCCCTTTGTGATCAAGGAATTCGGCGACGCCGCCTTCGGCCCGTTGCTGGAAGCCGTCCGGGACCTTGGCCCCGAACTGCCCCTGCTCGACGCCGTCTACCAACTGGCGCAAAACAACCCCGGGCGCCGGAAATTGCTGGTGAGCGCGCTGGGCATCCTGATCAACGAGCAGACCGACAACGACCCCCAAGGCAACGCCGCCCTGGCCATTTTGCTTGGCGAACTCGACGCCGAAAAACAATTCAGCCTGGCCATCGAGCGCGCCTACGCCGCCGACTTGGTGGATGAAACCATCGCCGGCGACTGGGGCACTTTGCGCACCACCTACGACCTGCCCGCCACCGGCCTGGCCCAGGACGGCCGGCGCGTGAAGTGGTGGCGCGACGCCCAAGGCGAATCGCTTTACGAGCGCCAGCAAAACCGCCAGCGCGAATTGCTCAACACCCGCGACAAAGCCAAGGAAGAGAAGGAAAAAGCCAAGGCCCCCGCCAAGCAATACAAGAAACGGAAATAATCCCATGTCCACCCTCGACACCCTGATGGAAGACGCCTCCCTGGCGCTGGCCAAAACGGATTACACCACCTGCGAAACCCTGTGTTTGCAGGCGTTGGCGCAGGCGCGCAAAGACCAGGATTGGGACACTTATTTGCGCATTTTGCGGCCGTTGCAGGAGGCCAAGCGTTGGCGCCGCCAGCACATGACCGACGAAGCGGAAGCCCACCTTTCGCCCGCCAAGGCCGCCGAGTTTCTGGCCACCGGCGAAGCCTTGGGCGACGCCATGCTGGCCGCCTGCGCCGCGCCGCTTGGCGGCTTGCAACGGGTGGATGATTTGGCGGAAAAACTGGCTGTTCTGCCCGACCACGAAAAACTCCACCAAGCCCTGGCAGAAGCCGTCAAAGCCCTGATCAAAGGCCGCCCATGAGCACCCCCAAACGCTACATCCTGGCCATCACCGGCGCCAGCGGCGCGCTGTATGCGCGGTGCTTGCTGGAAATGCTACTGGCCACCGAAGCGCAGGTGCATTTGGTGATCTCCGACCCCGGCCGGCGCTTGCTGGCCGAAGAAATGGCAGGCCACGATTTGCTCGACGGCCTGCCTTTGGACCGCATCACTTCACACAATGCCAAAGACACCGGCGCCTCCATCGCCTCAGGTTCGTTCCTGTGCGACGGCATGGTGATCGCCCCCTGCACCAGCCACACGTTGGCCGCCGTGGCCAACGGCCTTGGCGACAACCTGGTGCACCGCGCGGCGGCGGTCTGCCTCAAAGAACGGCGCAAGCTCATTTTGCTGCACCGCGAAATGCCGCTGTCCCTGATCGACATCCGCAACATGGAGCAAGCCACCCTGGCCGGCGCCATCGTGGCCCCGGCCAACCCCGGTTTTTACACCCAGCCGAAAACCATTGAGGATCTGGTGAATTTCGTTTGCGCGCGGGTGATGGATTTGCTGGGGGAGCCCGGGCATGG
>CAZVNU010000425.1:0-2002 GCA_964628335.1 uncultured Phycisphaeraceae bacterium | reverse complement strand
GTGTAATTGGTCTCCAATTACACCCCCGACGACAACCGGGGCGCCGTGATCGCCCCCCACATCTCGCAACTCTACCAAGGGAAAACCGCACCCGACGGCCCCTATCCCCGCGCCGCGACGGCGGCCGCGGCCAACGGCCAGAACTTCGGCGATTTGATGGGGGATCAGCCCCTGAACCTGGTCGGCACGGCCACCGTCAACCTCAAGATCACCGGCCCCGGCGGCGAAATCTACCGCACCGGCGGCAACGGCATTGCCGGCGACGCCAATGAGTACGGTCAATGGGTCAAGCCGACCCTCTCCCTCGGATTGCCCCGGTTCGTCTATCCGCTGCCGGTTGCGACATTGGCGTTGGTCGCCCCCGACAAGACGGTGCCTTCGGCGGGCAACCCGAACCTGTCGGACGACCAGATCGCCGCCCTTTCGGCCGCGCCGATCTGGCCCTTCTATGCCGGCAGCAGGCTCGTGATGGTCAACCAAGCGGGACAGGCCATCGACTCGGCGGCCAAACCGCCGGGCGACCCGACCCCGGACACCCCCGCCGCCGATCTGGCCCCGGTGATCAAGCAGGATGGCGCCTGCGGCATGGACCTGAAATACGGGCCGACCAACAACTACACCCGCTCCTACACCGACCTCTGGGCGGAATACCTCAAGCCCATCAATCCGCCGGCGGCCGGTGAGCCCGACAAGCGCGCCACCCTGGAAGACTGGCGCATGCCGCAATCCGACTGGCCGCGCATGCTGCGCATCCGCTTGCGCCTGCATGACGCGCAAGGACTGGTGAATTCGCATTCCGACGAGTTCCTGATCAACGGCCGCGACAACGACGGCGATGGCGTGGTCAACAATCCGGAAGAAAGCCAGATGAGCGGCATGTGGTTCGAATATGTCCTGGCCATCCCGGCCGGCACCAATCCGGACCATCCCGCCTATCCCATGGATCTTTCGGGCGCACCGCTGCCGACGCCCGCCGGCTATGTCGGCCCCCTGCCCTACCTCAACCCGGGGCCGCGCAACCACTGAATGGCAGGCGCGACCGCGCCCTCATGCCCCGCCCTTCCCCGCCTCCACCAGGAGCCCCCATGCCCGCCCGCCATTCGCACTCCCGTCATCCCCCAGGATTCGTCACCGTGCTGGTGTTGATGCTGCTCTTCATGATGCTGCTCATGGTCGTCACCTACCTGCGGACGATGCGCGCCTACAGCCTGGTCCGCCAGCAAACCGCCCCCAATTCGGCGGTCGTCCTGAACCAACTGACGGCCGATTTGGCCGCCATCATCGGCGAAGACGGCAAAATCGGCCCCAACGGCCGGCAACCCAACGGGCAACTCGAGACCAAGATCCACGAACCTTACGACTACCCGTGGACTTGCGCCACCCAAAAGCGCGGCACCTGCATCGTGCGCTACCCGTCTTATGTGAAATCCGACAAGGGCATGGGCGACCCGCTCCTGGACGACACCTGGCTGGCCCCGCTGGAACCGACTTCGGGCGTTTGGGACCAGGTCTCCAACCCGTTCGGCAGTTACCTGGTCTATGCCGACGCCGCCTTGACCGGCATCCCGAAAAACCCGCAAACCGGCGAGGCCGTCCCCTCGGATGCGCCGGCCGGGGCCGCGATCCCCGATGTCGCCTTCGGCAAATTCGTGAAATTCCAGGATCTTCCCACCACCGACCCCCGCTTGGTGGACACCGACGGCGATGGGGAGGGTGACGCCCTGTGGTTCTACCCCAACCGCAATGTCAGCGGCGGCCTGCGCTATGTGGCCGCGGTCCGCATCGTGGATTCCTCCGCCCGCCTCAACCTGAACACCGCCCTTGGCGATCTGGCCACGGCCCAGGATTCCCCCACCGGCAGCCCCCTCAAGGGCGAAGGCCCCCACGAAATCAAGGCCTCGACCCTGGACGCCACGCTGTCCCTGAGTGCCAATGCCGATTCAAAAGCCTTCCGCCTCACCTCCGGGCCGGAAACCGCGTGGAATGCCCGGATGGTTTCAGG
>CAZVNU010000424.1:0-2010 GCA_964628335.1 uncultured Phycisphaeraceae bacterium | reverse complement strand
CCTGACGGTCGGGGTTCCTTTTCAAAGGGATGACGCGCGTGACCCGCCAGCCCTGCGATAAAAGCCGTAAAAAACAACGCGGCGAGCCGCCGCGTCTACTACTTTTCTCACACCGCCGGCTTGGGCACCACCGTCTCGACCACCTGCGCCACCTGTCCGGCGACCTGACCGGCGGTATGGCTCACCGCCTTGGCGGCTTTGGCCGCCTGGGTCGCGCCGCGCCCGGCCTGTTTCCTGACCGCATCCGGCACGCCGCGCAGGTCCTTGACCAGCCCCACCCACGACATCGCCTTGAGCGTGTAATAAGTCGGATCCCATTCCCACCAATAAAAGCCCTGGCGCACCGAGGACTGGTAATGGTGGTGATTGTTGTGCCAGCCCTCGCCCATGGTCACGATCGAGAGCAACCAGTTGTTGCGGCTGGTGTCGGTGGTTTCAAAGCGGCGCGAACCGAACAGGTGTGACAGTGAATTGATGGTGTAAGTGCCGTGATAGAGCATCACGGTGGAAATAAAGAAGCACCAGACCAAAATTTGCAAGCCCGCGTGCCAATAGCCGAAATCTGGCTGCCAACCCAAGGCATGCATCAAGCAACCCAAGCCGAAACAGGCCCAACCAAACGCGATGTACACCACCATCTCGTAGCGGTTGAGGAACACCAACTCGGGGAATTTCTCCAAGTCGCGCACATAGCGGCTGCGGGTGGGCAGCGCATCCTCGGTGGTGAACCAGAACATGTGCGACCAGATCACGCCCCACAAACTGGGCGAGTGCAGATCCTCTTCATGGTCGGAATGCACATGGTGGTGGCGGTGGTGCGCCGCCCACCACAAGGGCCCGCGCTGCACGCAGGTCAGGCCGCAAAGCGCCATCGCAAACTGCACCGGGCGCGAAGCGCGGAAGGTGCGATGGGAGAAATAACGGTGGTAAAAGCCGGTGATGAAAAACATGCGCACCACATAAAACACCAACGCCAAGGCGGCGGCCGTCCAAGAGAAGCCGACCCAAATCACGCCCAAACAGGCGGCGTGCATGAAAAAAAAGGGTAAATTCCGCACCCACTCGACGCTTTTGTAACTACCCGCCGCCTTTTGGGCGATACCGTCGGTGGCTGCCATGGTCGAAGGAGAGGCTGCCGAAGCGGTGACCTTGGATATCAACCTGCGCCAAAATCCGGGCTTTGCAGGCACGGCGGCGGTGGCTTCAGAGGGTGTTTTCACATCAGTCATCCAGACTCCAAAAAGGGGTACCAAAGGGGGGGCATTCTACCTCAAGCCGGCCCCCAACCCCTGCCTGCCCTTACTTGCAACGGGTGAGGTACTTCCGCACGGTGGCCACCATGCCGAATTCCAAGGCGTCAGCCACCAAGGCATGGCCGATGGAGACTTCCAGCACATCCGGCACGGCGGCCAGGAAGGTCGACAGGTTGGCCAAATTCAGGTCATGGCCGGCGTTCACCCCCAACCCCTCCTCCTGCGCCTGGCGCGCGGTGGAGGCATACGCCGACAACACCGTCTCGCGCGGCATGCCCCCCACTTCAAAGGCTTTGGCATAGCCTTCGGTATACAGTTCGATGCGGTCGGCCCCGGTTTCTTTGGCGCCGGAGGCAAACACTGGCCTGGGGTCCACAAACACGCTCACCCGACAGCCCACCGCCTGCAGTTTGGCCACCACCGGCTGCAACAAGGCGACAGCCTTGCGGCCCTTGGAACCGCCCATGTCCAGCGGGAAGCCGTGATCCGAGGTTTTTTGCTCTTGGCTGTCGGGGACCAATGTCGCCTGCGCCGGGCGGATGGCCAGCACCTGCTCCAACCAATTGCCCTCGAAAGGATTGCCCTCGATGTTGAATTCCACCCCGCGCTGACGACACAGTTGCGCCAAAGGCGCCAGGTCAGCCGTGCGGATATGCCGCTCGTCGGGCCGCGGATGCACGGTGATGCCATGGGCGCCGGCATCCAGAATCATCTCGGCGAATTTCATCACCGACGGCCCCCCGCTCAAACGCTGGTT
>CAZVNU010000423.1:0-2013 GCA_964628335.1 uncultured Phycisphaeraceae bacterium | reverse complement strand
CGACAGCGGACGCACGGCTTGCGGCACGCTTGGCTTTTCCTTGCGCTTGGCCCGCTCCATGCGCTCTTTTTCCCGCGATTTCACGCTTTCGTGCAAACTGGTGTGCGGGTCGTCCTCCGGCTTGTCGCACAGTTTTGCGGCGTGCGGGTTGAGGTCCACATACACCATGCCCGCCAGCAGGGCCTGCAAGGGGCCAGGCCCCCGGACTTGATTCCAAAACCGGGCCCGCAAGGGGCCAGGCCCGAATGCCATTGACTTAAGCCCCAACCCTTTCCGCATCCGAAAGATAAAGCGCAACTGAATTGACTTCAGTTGCGCCCGGCAGAGCCATGTTCCATCATGTGTTGTATCTCACGCAACCCATGCCGGAAAGGACTCCGCCGTGCTCAGTTTGGCAGACGCCATTGCCTTCGTCAACCAAGATGCCGCCCGCTTTTTCGATGCCGATCTGATCGCAGCGGATTGCGCCGCCTTCGGTCATTTCTTCCGGAATCGCAAGTTGTCGCCACGGGACCTCGTCTTCCCAGGGCTGGCGGGTGATGGAGCGCGGGTGGGGATACCCGCGCTCCGTCCATGGCCTTCAAGTCGCGTCAAGGGCGGTCGCGGGTGCCGACGGATCCCCCCTGCGAATCATTCAGAAATTCACCTGGAGTTGGGTGTAGAAGAAATCCACATCGTTGCCCTGGGTGGTCGCCCCGCCGTCAAAGGCGCTGCCGGCGAAGAAGTGGCTGTAGCCGACTTCAAGGGTGGCGGGAAGGCTGCGGTCGACACCGTTGCCGGCGAGGGTGAGGAACCGGCTGATCTTCCATTGCGCCTTGAGGTCCAACTCGGTGCCGAGGGTGCGGCTGCCGGAAAGGGTCCCCGCCGGGCGCATGGCCGAGCTGTTGCCGGCGATGGTGTAGACGCCGTCGGCATCGTCACTGCGGAAGAACTGGTGGACCTCGGCGGTCACGGTCAGGTCCTTCTCCGGCTTGGCCGAGACGCCCAGGTGGAAATCCGTCAGGTTCTGGCGGCCCACCACATCGGCTTGGCCGTTGAAGGCGTGCCCCAGCGGATACAGGGTGTTGAAGGTCTGCACGCCGCCGCCGGGGCAACGGTCGCCGGTGGTGTGATCCACGCCGGCGAACAGGCGGGTCTTGGCGGCATCCCCGATGTTCCATCCCAGTTCCAAGGCCAGCATCCAGGCGTTGATGTCGCCAACGCCGACCCGGCCGAACTGCCGGGCCGCCTCCAAGTCATAGTCGAGGCCGACATCCTCGTCCTTGCCGAACAGGCGGGCGCCGACGGTGTGGCGCTCCTCGTGGCCGACGGTGCCGTTCCAGGCGTTGCCCAGGTCGGCCTGGTCGCGTCCAAGGTAGTAGACATCCGCCTTGAGCACATCGCCCCCAAGGGGTCCGGTGGCATAAATGCCGTAGAACAGAGTCTGGCGGTCGGACGGGTTGAAGTCGTATTTCTGGACCGGCGCGAACTGGGCGAAGAAGGCGTCGGCCTGCCAGCCGCCGGCCTTGAGCGTGGCATCCACGCCGTCCCACGAACGCATGGTGTTGCTCCACGCCAACGGGCTGACCAGGCGCTGCTTGCCGAAGGAAAGCGCCATGCGGCCGGCCTTGACCCCGCTTTCGATGGCGCCGGTCTTGGGCAGCGCCACCGCGACGAAACCCTGTTGCAGGTCCCATTCGTCCACATCCAACGCGCGGCGCCCGCCGGGGACGCCGTTGACGGCCGGCAGGTCGCGGCCCAGGACGAAGCACCCCTTGCCCTCGACGAAGACGCGGACGGATTCACCCAGGCGCAACTCGGCGTTGAGAAAAAGGCGGCTGAGCAGGAACCCGTCGTCGGCGCGGCCGGTGTTGAAGTTGTTCCAATGTTCGTAGCGGGCGCGGGCTTCGCCGCCGAAACCGAGGGAGACGCCGGAATCCTGGCCGAGCGGGATGTCCTTGAAGGGTTCAAACGGGGATTTTTCGACAAGAGCCGGGGCCTCAGCCGCGAAGATGGCCGGAGCGGCCAAGACGG
>CAZVNU010000422.1:0-2015 GCA_964628335.1 uncultured Phycisphaeraceae bacterium | reverse complement strand
GGGTGTCCCCACCCGCGCTCCAACAAGCACTTACGCTGTTGACCCGCCAGCCCTGCCTGAAGCTTGACCGCTTGATCGTGCTCTATCCAGGCACCAAGACCTTTCCACTGGCGGATGGCATCACGGCCATGCCCCTTGCCGCGCTGCGCAAGGAAGATTTCCCGTCCTTTGTTTGGCATTGATCCCATGCCCGCCCCCCGCCTCACCTTCCACCACGCCAAACGCCTGCACGGCGCGCCCGCCTTCGCGTCGGTGTTCGACGCCAAGTGCCGGGCCTCCGCCGGGCCGCTGTCGGTGCTGCTCAAACCCAATGGCCTGCCGCACTGCCGGTTGGGCTTGTCGGTGGGCAAACGCTGCGGCGGGGCGGTGCAACGCCAACACTTCAAACGCATGCTGCGCGAAGCGTTCCGCCTGACCCAGGCCCAGCACCCCCTTGCCCTTGGCGGGGGCTATGACGCGGTGGTGGTGCTGCACCCGCACCGGGAACTCGCGCTTGCCGAATACCGGCGCCTGCTGCTGGAAGGCATGGCGCACGGACACAAGGTGTGGGAACGGCGGGGAAGTAAGATTTCCCCACCATGAGACAACGCCTCCGACACGCCATCCAAGACCTGCTGGACCACCCCGCCCCGGAAACGCTGCCCCTGCCGCGCCGGGCGGCGCGCATCGCCATGGATGTGTGGCCGCTGCTGCTGAAGAAAATCAAGGAAGACAACCTGCCGATGATGGCCAGCGCGCTGACCTACCGCCTGATCTTCGGCTTGGTGCCGATGGCGGTGCTGGGGATGATCGCCTTCAAGCAGATCATCGGCATCGACCAGATCGAGGAGACCCTCATCGAATGGCTGCACAAGGCCTTCGATTCCCAGGCGGCCCAGGGCATCGCGGACGCCAGCAAGCACGATGTGCTCGCGCAATTCAGCGAGGTCATCAGCCAGACTTGCGCCACCGCCGGCCAGATCGAACTCAAGCGCGTGGGCATCGCGGGCGTCATCCTGCTGATCTGGGCGGCCGTCAGCCTGATCGTGACGGCGGAAAAGATCTTCAACCTCATCTACCGCTCGCCCGTGGGCCGGCCCTGGCACCTGCGCATCCCCATCTACTGGGCGGCCATGACCCTGGGGCCGCTGTTCATGGCCGGCAGCATCTGGGCCAGCCAGAAGTTCTTCGGCATCGCGCAGGACTATGTCGGAGACTCCGTCCTGTT
This sequence comes from uncultured Phycisphaeraceae bacterium, assembly GCA_964628335.1. Taxonomy (GTDB): domain Bacteria; phylum Planctomycetota; class Phycisphaerae; order Phycisphaerales; family Phycisphaeraceae; genus CANIYR01. Next base: position 808 of record CAZVNU010000422.1, on the reverse strand, counting down.
CGGCCCGATCCTGCGCCTGACCGGCTCGCTGATGGCCACGCTCCTGACCTGGGCGCTGCTGTTCGTGCTCTACAAGACCCTGCCTGCGGTCAAGGTCGCCGCCAGGCCCGCCATGCTCGGCGCGCTGGCGGCGGCCATCGCGGTGGAGGTCCTCAAGTTCATCCTGTTCTCCTTCGTGTTCGCCAAGGGCAAGGGCGTGGACCCCGCCAAGACCGCGCTCTACGGCGCCATCGCCCTGTTGCCGGTGGCGTTGTTCTGGGCCTATGTCTCCTGGTTCATCGTGCTGGCCGGGCTGCAGGTGTCGTGGATCTGCCAATCCTTCGGCTTCCTGAGGACCCAGGCCTCGCTGAACCGCGCGCGCCACGCGCAGGAGTTGCTGGGCGCCGAATCCGCCATGCTGCTGCCGGCCATGGTGGCGGCCGGACAGGCGTTCGCCAAGGGCAAGGCCGTCTCCGAGGCGCAACTGGGCAAGACCCTGCGCGCGCCGGGCGAGGTCGTGCGCCCGTTGATGGAAAAACTGGTCAAGGCCGGCTTCCTGCACGATGTGCTCGGCGACGACGGCTCGATGGCCGACGGCTACCGCGACTGGGGCCTGGCCCGCGCCCCGCAGCAGATCCGGTTGGAGGAACTGCTCGGGCTGCTGCCGGTGCCCAACCCGGAAGTGCCCGGGGTCAAGGTCATGTGCCAATCGCGCGAGGCGCAAATCGAGGCGGTCAGGGGCATGACGCTGGCGGATGTGCTGTGACCTCAATGACGAGCCCTGAGCGCAAGCCTTAAGAATGCACACATCTCAAAAGCCGAACGCCCT
>CAZVNU010000421.1:0-2020 GCA_964628335.1 uncultured Phycisphaeraceae bacterium | reverse complement strand
GGGGTTGGAGCGGACGCGCATAGCCGCCGCGTCTACTTTTTGGCGCCAACCCTGATCCGATGCCTTTTGCCGGGGACAGGATGCCTTCCGCCTTGCCTGGAAACCGCCAACCACCGAACAGGCTACGAATGACGCCGATCACGCCCGCCAAACAGGCGACATCGTCTGTTGCTGGAACAATGATCTTGATGCCGTTGGCACACACATGAAAGACGACGCTTCATAGGGCGTCAGGGGCATCAGGGACATACGGGGACAAAACGCCTCCCCCTGCGACCTGGCCTGGAAATTGGCCCAGCATGTCAACGGACGGCTGGTTCTCTGCGAGGATGTCCGCGCCGCCCAGGACGACGGCGACCTGGACGGGGCCGGACACAGGGCGAAAATCAATTGAAGGGTGAACAAAAGCGTGAGAATGACGGCATTGCCATGCTTGCGTCCGGTGATGGAAACCAGCAGTTCGCCGATGGTGCGTTCCGCCTCCAGCGGATGGCGCAAGGGTTTGTCAAGGTGGATGCTGTAGACATTGCAACGCCCCTCCTTGCGATGGGAAACCACGCCGGCATCCTCCAGATCCACCAAGATATTCTGCACGCTGCGCTCGGTGATCTGAACGATTTGCGCGATCTCACGCAGGCGCAGGCTGGGATTCAAGTAAAGGCAAACCAACACATGGGTGTGATTGGACAAGAAAGTCCAATCAATGGGTGCCGGCGCCGGAGGCAGCAGTTTGGAAGGGATTTTTGGCATGAAAGCCTGAAAAGAAAGGTGGTCAGTGGCCCATGGCGGGGCCCACATTCAGTTCCAAACCCTCTACTCTAACCGTAATCCCGATGGTTTGGGCATGGGTCTGGTAATTTTGGATGATTTCGCGGACATCATAATGGGCGGACCTGACATGCGTCCCGTCAATCACCACCTTGGAATTGTGCGGAATGTCGTTGAGCAAAGTCTGCAATTGCGCCTTGTTGAGGAAAGTCACCTCTTCGGCCAACACCACCCGATGCTCGTGCTCGGTGGCCCCCTCGGACACCTCCTTGATGTGGCTGAAGGGGTTCTTGTAACTGTTCTTGAGGAGGAAGAAGACCGCGAACCCCAACCCGATGCCAACCCCCTTGAGCAGGTCGGTGGCCAACATGCCGACGATGGTGGCGATAAAGGGCACGAACTGTTCCCAATCCTGCTTGTACATGTGCTTGAACAGTTGGGGTCTGGCCAATTTGTAGCCGACCACCAGCAGGATGGCGGCCAATGTGGCCAACGGGATCATGTTGAGCAAGCCGGGCAAGGCAATGGCGCTGATCAAGATGAAGCAACCGTGCAAAATGGTGGACAACCTGGTCTTGCCGCCAAAAGACACATTGGCGCTGCTGCGCACGATCACCTGGGTGATCGGCAGGCCGCCCACCAAACCGGAAATGATGTTGCCAAGCCCCTGCGCCTTGAGTTCGCGGCTGGTGGGGGTGATGCGCTTGGCCGGGTCCATCTTGTCGGCGGCCTCCACCGACAACAGGCTCTCGATGCTGGCGATGATGGCGATCATGAAGGCGATCACATACACATTGGGATTCTTGAACGCCGAGAAATCAGGCAAAGTGAATTGCCCGAAAAATTCCCCCACACTGGCGGGCATCGGCAACTGGACCAATTGGTTGGGATCCAAGGCGAGCGGAAGCCATTGCTTCTTGAAACAGAAACTCAATGCGATGCCTGAAACAACGGCCACCAGCGGACCGTTGAGCATGCCGAAAATCTTGTGTTTTTGAGCCAACCATTGATCCCACAGGACCAGGATGATCAGGGCCACGCCGGCGGCCAACACGGCACCAGGCGTGAAGAGAGTGGCCGAATTTTGCACTCCGGCGAGGAAGCCATCCAAACTGTCGGGACTTTGGAAGAAGTCGCTGGGGTCGGCGCTGGAGTCATACCCCACCACATGGGGAATCTGCTTGAAAATAATGATCAGACCGATGCCCACCAGCATGCCCTTGATGACCGAGGAAGGCAGGTAGTAAGCGAT
>CAZVNU010000420.1:0-2022 GCA_964628335.1 uncultured Phycisphaeraceae bacterium | reverse complement strand
AGTGCGTTCACCGCGCGCCACGGCTTGGGCTTGCTCCAGCCCCTCGTCGGCGGGCGAACCGAATTGCCCCAGCGCATCAAAGGCTTGGTACACCGCCGGGGTGGGGCAGGCGCAGTGCGGGAACACCAAGGTGAAATAGGCTTGCGCCAAGTTGTTTGGCACGGGCATCGGCGTCAATTGTTCGCCGCGCCCGGTGGCGATGCACAAGGGGTGCCCGCTCAAAGCCTGCACGAAAAACGGCGCGTCGCTACCAAGCTTGGCGGCAAGTTCGCACAGGGCGGCAACATCAAGGCGCAACTCAAACAGCCGGTTGAGGCCGACCAAGACGCCGGCTGCATTGGCGGAGCCGCCACCCAAGCCGGCGCCGGCGGGAATGCGTTTGCTCAGTTGCGCCGCAATGGGCAAGGGCCGGCCGACAACTTCTTCCAGCAAGCGGTGGGCGCGGATGGCCAGGTCTTTTTCTTCCGGCCAATCAATGGTGGATGGCTTGGGCGCATCGCTGGCCCATGCACGCGACCAGGTGGTTTGTGCCGCTTTTTCAAGTTTCAAATCATCACCCCAAGCCAAGGCCAGCATGGCGCTGGCAACCGGATGAAAACCCTCGGCACCCGGCGCGCCCACGCACAGGGCCAGATTCAACTTGGCCGGGCAGAGGATCTCAATGCAACGAACAGCCTCCCCGCGAGGGGGCGGGGAGGCGTTGGCATTCGGGGGATGCTTGGCATTCATGTCAGACCAACACGGCGGATGCGGGCTCGGCCACCACGGCGGGGGTGGGGGCGGCGGCTTCTTCCACAGCCAGCAGACCCAAGGCCTGCATGGCGGCGTCGTGCGATTGGCCCTCCATCATGGTGCCGTGCAACTGCGCCCAAAAACGGTTGGCGGCGCCGGGCATTTCAAATTGGGGGCCCCAGGCGGCCACGATGCGGGCGATGACCGCAGGCAGGCCCTGTTTGGTTTTGGTCTGCTCCCGCTCCACGCTGGCCAGCCAGAACATCAGGCGGTAAAGCTCGGGTTGGTCGGCGACGATGCGCGCATACAGCGAGGCGCATTTGGCCACATCCATACCCAATTCGGCATGCTGGGCCACGGCGTCGAAGCGGCGCTGGCACACGCCGTCGAGCAGCTCGCGCTTGTCGCGGAAATAGCGGTAAATGGAGCCCACCGCGCAATTCAATTGCTCGGCAATGCGGCGGATGGTGGTGCCGTCGTAGCCGTGCGCACGCAGAACGATTGCGGTCGCATCCAGAATGTGGGTGCGGTCCAGCGCGGGGGCGAGGGAAACGGCGGTGGCGGGGGTTTGCTCTGGCGCATCCTGCGCGGGCAAAACCTGGGGTGGGAATATTTGGGTCATGGTAAGTTCACCTCCTTGTGAACGGTTGGGATGATCGTCGGAATTGGGGGCGTCGTCAAATGAAAAATGACGGGATAAAAAGACAAACGGGAACAACGGACGGAAAACGCCAGGCGAAGGTCAAGCCATGCGCGCACCTCCCGCGAAGGTGCGCCCGATGTCGGCCAGCCAGTCCTTCGCCTCGACACGGGTGCGCTGCAAAATGCCAGCCACCGCGCCATCCAATTGCGCCTTGCCATCGCGCAACCGGCGGGCCACGAAATCCACCAACCGCAGGTAATCCTCCAACCGCAAATCGGCGAACATGCCGCGCCGCAAAGCCCCGGGCGAACGCGCCACCGGCACGCCCCAAGCGTGGCGCTCGGCATCAGGGACAACCTCGATAAGAGCCGGCGTAGGCGCCCCCTCCCCCATCGTTGCACCCTCCGTCGTTTTTTCCTGCGCCAAAGCAGCCGCCACCTGGGCCGTGCGCACAAGACGCGGCTCGGCACTTTCCACTCCCGCCCCGCCCGCCCGCATGCGTTTTTGGCACTCTTGGCGCTCTTTTTCACGCGACCGCACACTTTCATGCAAGCTGGTGTGCGGATCATCCTCTGGCCGCTCGCACTGGCCGGCGGCATGGGGATTCAAATCCACATAGGCCATGCAGGCCAAAAGCTGCGATTCGC
>CAZVNU010000419.1:0-2029 GCA_964628335.1 uncultured Phycisphaeraceae bacterium | reverse complement strand
GCGCCTGCTACCCTGCCCGACGGCTACCCACTGAAATCCCGGAAGAGCCAAAAAAAGACCCGAGCCTGCGGCTGCTGCCCCAAGAACTTCAATCGCTCAAAATTGCCTTATTTGATGCTGCGCGTCACGAAACAAACCTAGATATGGTCGCCGCCGCCCAAGGAACTCTGTTTGCCTGCAGGGTTTTTCTGGGGAAAGATGAAACGCTGAAGTTTTTGATGGCCGGCCCGGATGGCACACCGAACTCACTACCCATCGCCCATGTTTACCTGCTGGCCTCCGTGTATGACGGCGAGGAACTCCATCCGCTGATGCGTGTCTTTTTACCGCGCATCAGCGCACAATTGCGCAATGCTCCCCAAGGAGAAGCCCGCGCCCTGCTGGAACTCATGAACCTGCTGGACGACGGCACTCGAGACGATTGCGATCTGGTACTGGCCAAAGCCAATGCATTTCCCCGCGAACCGGGCGTCCAAATCCAAGCGTGGAAATGGTTGCTTGCGCGCGGCGATGACCGCATCCGGCTGTTAATGCCCCGCTTGGCGCCCGTGTCTTGGCAAAACTGTTACGACGCGTCACTGGACATCCCCCCCGACCCGCGCACCGCCAACGCCTTGGTGGAAGCCTGGAAGCTGAACATCGAAACCAACACCTTCCACAACCACGAAACCATTCTGCGCAACCTGGCCAAGGCGGCTGGCGGCGATGCGGCCATCGTGCAACGCCTGCGCGACTTGGCTCCCGCGTCATCCCCAAAAAACGCCCGTTTGGGTGCGGCGCAGGCGGCATGGTTCATCACCCACGACCGCCAACCACTGCTTCGCTTTCTTGAGGATGAATTGGCGGGAAAATATCCGAGCGTCTGCAACGAATACCATTTCAACCAGCACTGCTTGGATGCCTTGGCCGACCTTGGCGCCCATGGACGCCGCCTCGCCGCGCGCTATCCACAAGCGGTGGATGATTTCATCCATCCCGACGGCGGGCTGCCTGGAGCCTGCCTGTCTTATTTTGAAATAACCGGACAAATCAAGCCGCAGTTTGAACATCATTTACAAGAGCGTCTGGGGCACACCCCGCCAGATTGGTTTGTATTGGAAGATGAATTGCCCCCTCTGGGGCCGCTTGGCGCCTCTTTCCTGCCCATCCCCCATGATCAATTAAAAAACACCTACAACCGCTGTCTGTATTGGCTAGCCGCCATCGGACCGCATCCCGAAGCCATGAAAACCCTTCGCAAACTCAATGCGGAACCCGGCGACCACCATGACTGCGGCTGGTTTGCCTTGGCCAACTGGGCTGTTTTACACGACAACAAAATCGCCATCCAAACCTTGGCCTCCTTGCTTTCCAAGCAGGATGGGCAAGAAATCTATGCGGGCACCCTTTTAAAAACCATGGGGCGTGATGCAGCAGGCGCGCTCCCCGCCCTGCGCCAATGGCGCACCTCCCCCAATCGTGCCCGTTCCCAACTTGCCGATGCTGCCATCAAAGCCATTACCGCCGATCTTCACGCCCCGGTCGAACTGGAAAAATACTGGGCAAACCTTGGCGCCGCAGACCCTGCCGTGGCCGCATCTGCCTTTTGGCACTTGGTAGACGCCCGTGAGGCAGGCGCTCATTTTATTGGCAAAAAATTGACTGCTCCCTGTCCAGACAATGTTTCTTATGGCGCCTTTCTGCGCAGCCAAGAGCGCGCAAAAATGATTTTGCAGTGGCACGCGGTCCCAATGCCATGAGCACCCCCATGCCCCCACCCTCTCCCAAGCTTCCCGCCTGTGGCTCAAAATCGGCCTGCTCTCCTTTGGTGGGGCGGCGGCGCAGATTTCGCTGCTGCACGATGAAGTGGTGGAGAAAAGACAATGGGTGGCTGTTTCACCACGACGGGGTGGTTGTTCCTGGCCAGGGGTGAAACTGCTTTGGCCGCAAAGAACGCAGAGAGCGCAAAGGGGGCAAAAGGGAAAAAACAAGAAAGGGTGCCACGGACAGCGCAGCCGCGGCGGCGGAGTCGTCCGTGCGGTGGGCGCGG
>CAZVNU010000418.1:0-2031 GCA_964628335.1 uncultured Phycisphaeraceae bacterium | reverse complement strand
GACATGCGCCTGCTACCCTGCCCGACGGCTACCCACTGAAATCCCGGAAGAGCCCCTTCTTGAAAGAGATCCAGTTTCGCCTTTGAAACATCAACGCCGACGTATACAGTGCCCATGGTGACTCCCTTCCTTGCATGTTCGATCTTTGGATGGCCTCCAAGATCATGCGACTGTCCGGGACTCACCACAAAACATCGGGCGGGTTCACGCTGTCCCACGAGGGTCTTTTGCAAGTCCTCAGAGTACGATCGAACTCCGTCCGATGGGCCAAGCGACTGGCCAGCCGCTTGGCCTTTTTCGTGGTGCCGTTGGCACACACCAGCGGTGGAATCACTTTAATTCCTTTGGGGTGATTCTGGCTTCAATTTATGACACAAGAGTATGCAAGCAATCCCCAACCATGCCTCCCCAAATGAAAAACCCGGCCGCCCCATCGAGGCTTGCCGGGTTGATCGTTCATTCAATATCAAAGGCTTACTTGCGCTTCCAGGCGCCGCCCTTGCCCTTTTGGCCATTGGACTCGGCTTTGTTCTCGCGCTTCAAGCGCAGCAAGGCCGAGCGCACATCGCTGATTTCGGCGCCCACCACCTCGGCCAGTTGCGAGATTTTGATCCAGCTGCCGTTGGTGGGAAAGGCGTCAAACAGGCTGGCAACCAACTGCTGCATCACGGCGCGCGACATGCGCTTGCCTTCGCCCTTGGCCGGCTTGCCGGCGGGTTTGGCGGCCACGGTGGCGGTGCCGCGCAATTCCAGGGGCAAACGCAGGGCGTTGGTGACGATCATCACGGCCAAGGCGGCTTCGCGGCGGCGGGCGGCCGACAGGTCGGGGCGCTCGGCTTCCAATTGCCTGGCTTGCTGCCTCCATGCGTCCGCCACCACCTTGACGGTTTCGGCGGCGGCTTTGGCTTTGGCTTCTTCGATTTGGGCCTGATAGGCGCCTTCTTCAGGCGAGGCCTGATCAAGGAATGCTTTAAGTTCAGTGGTCAACACTGTGCGAATACGGTCCGAGAGTTGTTCTTTGGTCAATTGAGACATGGGATTCCAATAAAATGAGGTGGATGTCGTGGCGAACTGCATTCAACAATTGAAGGCAAGCCAAACAACGGGCAGAATCATAGTCCTTTTTATGCGATTTAACAAGCGCCCAAACTGGTTTTTATTTTGATCGGCGGGCGCGGGCGGCTTCAAATATCAAAATGCCAGCTGCCACCGAGGCATTGAGTGAATCCGTCACTTGGCCGGCCATCGGAATCGAGATACAAGCCCCCCCGCTTTGCTGGGCTGCTTGCGCCCAGGCTGGCGACAAGCCTTGATCCTCTGGCCCCACCACCACCGCAACCTTGCCTGCATAGGGAACTTGGCTGTATGAAACAGGCGCAAAGCCAGGCAATCCCTGCGGATAGGCTGCCAAAAGACGGGTTTTTGTTTGCAACAAATAAGCGATGGCGGCGGCTTCATCCAAACTAAAAGTGGGCATTGAGAATACCGCACCGGTGGAGGCGCGTATCGCATTGGGATTAAGCACATCCACCGGGGTGCCGGCCGCCAGCACCAAGGCACAACCGGCGGCATCGGCGCTGCGCACCATGGCGCCCAGGTTGCCTGGCTTCTCGGTGCCCACCGCCACCAGCATCAAATCGTCCTTGGCGCGCGGCCATTGGGCCAACGCGCCGTCTTGCGCAAAGGCCGGCGGCTCGCAGACGGCCAGCAGGCCTTCCGGCGCATCCAAATAACAGACTTTGCCGAATGCTTCAGCCGAAGCCTCCACCACCGCCACCCCGGCCAACGCTTGCAATTGCGCCCACACCGCCTGGGCTTCGGCGCTTTTGAGCAAAGCGGGGCAAACCCACACTTCCACCACCGCCAAGTTGGCCGCCAACGCGCGCGCCACGGCCCGCGCGCCTTCGGCAATGAACAACCCGCTTTCGCGCCGGCCCTTGTGCTCTTGCAGGCGGGCCAGCGCCTTGACGCGGGGATTGGTGGTGCTGGTGATGACATACTCTACGGCTATGCAGGCAATGACGTACTGAA
>CAZVNU010000417.1:0-2032 GCA_964628335.1 uncultured Phycisphaeraceae bacterium | reverse complement strand
GCATCCTCGTTCTTCGGTGATTCTTCCGGTGGACTTGAATTGGGTTAGAGGTCTATTGCGGTTCGGGAAGGGTGCCGGTAGCCTACCCGGCAGACCTCTTGCGCGCCCACCCCATGGCAGACGACACGACCACCCTCATCCGCGACACCTACGCCGGTTGCGCCCACGCCAAGGCGCGCCTGGTCCGGCATGTGCATGACCGGATCATCCGCATCCTGCACGCCGTGCGCGCCAAGTACCCGGGCGTGCGCAACGAGGATCAGACCGGGGACATGTTCAACGAGGTGTGGATGAAAGCGGTGGAGGAGCGGCTCCTGATCAAGACCTTCCCCGACTACGCCGCGTTCCAGGCCTATCTGGCGACGACGGCGACGAACATCCTCAAGGACCGGCTCAAGCACATGAAGCGTGCGGCTGGCCACCACGAAACAATTGCCCGTGAGCGCGACGGACGGGAAGGCGAAACCGCCCGCTACGCCGAGGAAATCTCCGGCCACATCGACCTGCTTGACGCGCTGGACGCCGCGCTTTCGCCAGAAGAGCGCGAGGTCTACCAGTTGCGCTTCACCCTCGACATGACCTATGTCCAAGTCGGCGAGGCACTGGGCACCTCGGAGGCCACCGTCCGCCGGCGGATCAAGGAAGTGGACGCCAAGCTCCGCGCGCATCTGGGGCTGGGGGAGGCCAAGCCATGAGCGAGCCGACCTCCATCATCGGCGAAAAACTCTTCGCTGCCGGCGCGCCGGAGATGCCAACGGAAGTCGCCGGTTATCGGCTGGACAAGCCGCTGGGCCACGGCGGGTTCGGATCCGTCTGGCTGGGCATCCGGGTGCAAGGCCCGGCCGTCGCGATCAAGGTCGCCAATGTGTCGGCGCATCCGTTCGCACGGGAAATCAAGTGCCTGCGGGCCTTGCGCGACCTCTCCTGCGAAGTTCCGGCCTTCCCGCGCGTGGATTTCGTCCCCGGCTACCTCGGCGACGGCGTGCTGCCCGATGGGCGGGCCTACCTCCTCCAGGAGTTCGTCGCCGGCGGCACGCTGGACATCACCAAGCCGCGCTCTGCGGACGAATCGGAAGCGCTCCTGGTGCGCCTGCTGCAAGCCATCGAGGCCATGCACCAGGCGACACGCGCGCGGTTGGGGTTCATCCATGTCCATGCCGACCTCAAGCCAGGGAACATCGTGCTGGCGCCCGACGGCCGGATCGTCCTGCTCGACTTCGGCGCAGCCCGCAAAGTGAAGAAAACGGGCTCCACCACCGGGCTGGTCGGCACCGTGTCGCATGGCTATTGCGCCCCGGAGGTCTACGCCGGGCGCCAGCCCACGCCGGCGTCGGATGTGTACTCGGTCGGCGTCCTCGGGTTCGAGTTGCTGACCGGCACGCGGTTGACCGATGCCAAGCAGTACACCCACAAAGCGCAATTGCACGAGGCGTTGGAGCGTTGCGGTGCCCGCCAGCCACTGATCCTCGCCGTGAAGCGCGCGATGGAGGAGGATGCACTGGCGAGGTTCCCCGGCCCACAGGCCTTCCTCGACTTCCTGGACAACCCTTGGGCGCATGCGCTCGGGTTGGACTGCACCACGCGGGTGGACAGGGACGCCTTGCGGCAGGAAGCATCCTCCGCCTTGCGCCGATTCCGCCACACCTGCATCGTCCGCGCTGCGCTCCTGACCAGTTGCGCCTTGGCCACGGGTTGGCTCGCCCTGCCTTGGCTGATGCAAGCCCTGCGCGCGGCGCGCCCGGACGGCGGCTTGCCGGATGTGCGGGTGTCGTGGATCGGGCTTGGGTTGTCGCTCTTCGCGTGGATCGGACTGGGGCTCCTGTTCCGCCTCATCATGGCGCGGCAAAGCCGGAGGCTTGCGGCGCTCGCCCGCCAGGCGGTGCTTGCCAAGGATGACGGCATGGCGCACGCCTGCTTCGCGGCTGCGGGCGCAAGCGGCAAAATTGGGCGGAAGGAATGGGAAATGGCGGTGGCGGCGCGGGAGCGGAGCGGCAGGGCTGGCGGGTGATGGAGCGCGGGTGTCCCCACCCGC
>CAZVNU010000416.1:0-2041 GCA_964628335.1 uncultured Phycisphaeraceae bacterium | reverse complement strand
CATCAGGTCGGGGGTGAACTGCACCCGCTTGAAATCCAGCGACAGCGCCTCGCCCAAGGTGCGGATCATGGCGGTCTTGCCCACCCCCGGCACCCCTTCAAGCAAAATGTGGCCGCGCGACAAAATGCCCACCATCACCATGCGGTGCAGGGCCTCCTGCCCGAGCAGGGCGGCGTTCATCTGGTTGAGGACATCCTGCGTCAGGGCGCGGGCAGCGGCGATTTTTTCGGGGGAGAGCAGGGCCATGGTATTGGAGGGTCGGCTTTAGCCGACCAATTGGGTGATAAAACGGGCGGTGCACTGGAACATGAAGACGGTCTTTGGATATTACGAAGTTTTGCGCCAGCATCGGCGGTTCATGGTCGGCTCAAGCCGACCCTCCCTACTTGCGCTCAAAATACCGGTCCACCGCCTGGCGGTGGCGCGGCAGCACATTCTGCCGGGCGGCGCTGCCGCCACCTTCCACCGTGCCCGACAAACCGCCGCCGCTGGAAGAGGCCGCCTTGCCGTCGGCGGAAGGCGCGGTGGTGCTTTCGCCAAGCTTGATGGAATTTTCAAAGTCCAAACCGGCCTCAAGAGTCTTGGGGTCGAAGTCGGCGCCCTCGTTGGTGGTCGGATCCTTCCAAGTGATGCCGGCGGTCGGGCCGCCGCCCTCGGTGTGCTGGTTGAAGCCGCCGGCGCCGTTCATTGCATTGAGCAACTGGTCCAACGCGCTCTCGCCGGCACCGCCGCCCTTGCCTTCGCAATCGCCGCCGGGGCAACCGCCTTCGCACTTGCCATCTTTGCAGGGCTTGCCGCAGTCCTTGCATTGACCCTTTTTGTCCTTGAGCGCCTGCATCAGTTTCTTGGCCTGCTCGGGCGTGAGCGCCTTGGGGTTGCGCCCCCCCTGCCCCAAACCGGCCTGCGCCATGCGCCGGGCCAAATCCCCCAAAGCCTGGCGGTTCTGCTTGAGGAATTCCTGCAATTGCGCCCGCTGCTGCGGATTCAACTTGGCCAGCATGTCGGCCGGCACCTGCAGACCCGCCGGCGGTTTGACGCCGCGCAGATCGCCGTCGGTGGCTTGCGCAAACGCCTTGTCTTCAAGCTGCTGCTGGGCCAAACGGGCCATCGACAATTGCTCGGGCGACAACTCCTGCCCGGCCATGTCCAACGCTTGGCCGGCCTGCAACGCCATATCGGCGGCCTTGGCATCCTTCTCCACTTCCTGCGCGGCCTGCTCGGCCACCGACTGCACCTGGTTTTTCAGATGATCGAGCGCCTCCCAGGTTTTGGCCGGGTTTTCACCCTTGGCTTCGCCCTGCAATTGGTTCAATTGTTCCTTGATCGCCTGGGCCACCGGATCGTCGACCAAGCCCTGTTCTTTGAGCAATTCCACCTGCGCATTGAGCGCCTTGATGTCGGCGGTGATGTCCAGCGGTTTGACCGGCTCGGCCACCGCCGGCACCGGCACGATGAAAGCCGCCACCACGAACAACGCCGACAGCAGGGCCACCGGCGCAAAACGCCCCGGCCGCCAGGCCAGCGGCAACTCCGGCAGAGTGGGCAACCGGCCGGCCCAAGCACCCAGGTCGCCCTGTTCGGCTTCCAGCAGCAGCATGCCCTGGGCCCCGGAGCGCGCATCAAGGGCCGCCAGCACCGCCCCCGGCGCCGGCGCCAAACGCGCCGCCATCGCGCCAGCGCCAATGGCCGCTGGAATCACCCCCAGCGCCCCCCACGCCGCCTGCGCATCGGGCAAATGCAAACCGCGCCAAACCAGGATGAAGCAACCCCACGACATCAACCAACCCGCGCACCACGCCAACAGCAAGCGGGCAAAAACCAACCACACCACCCGCTGGCGGAAAGATTCCACCGCTTGCAGGCGTTTGCCGGAGGCCAAGGATTGGGGCAGGTGATGGGCAGACATGGGTAAAAAGCTGACACAGGAGAAAACCTAGAGGCACTCTAAACGGAGATGGGGAAAAGGCCAAGAGAAAAAAATGAGGTTCAGGGCTGGCGGGTCAACAGCGCAAGTGTTTGTTGGAGCGCGGGTGTCCCCACC
>CAZVNU010000415.1:0-2072 GCA_964628335.1 uncultured Phycisphaeraceae bacterium | reverse complement strand
CGCGGCACTTATGTGGAAGCGGCCGAAGTGATGAACACCCACTGGCGCCCGGCCGCCGAAACCCAGGGGCAGAAGGCGCAGACCTTCTTCCACCCCGGCAAAGACGGCCAGCAAGTGGAGGTGTTCGAGTCCTACGGCAAGATGGGCAAGAGCCTGAAAAACGCCGTCGCCCCCGATGAAATCGCCGAAAAATACGGCGCCGATTCGCTGCGCCTGTACGAGATGTACATGGGCCCCTTGGACCAGAGCAAACCGTGGAGCACCACCGACATCGTCGGCGTGCACCGCTTCCTGCAGCGCGTCTGGCGCAATGTGATCCACGAAGAAACCGGCGCCGTGCTGGTGTTTGACGACGCCCCCAGCGCCGAGCTGGATCGCCTGACCCACAAAACCGTGGCCCGCGTCACCGAGGCCATGGACAAGATGCACTTCAATGTCGCCATCGCCGCCCTGATCGAGCTCAACAACGCCTTGGTCAAAGAAGTTTCGATGCCCCGCGCCATTGCCGAACCCTTGGTCCGCATGCTGGCCCCTTTGGCCCCGCACATTGCCGAAGAGCTGTGGGTCAAGCTCGGCCACCCGGCCGGCTCGGTCTCGCGCGCCGCTTGGCCGACCTTTGACCCCGCCAAATTGGTGTCCGCCACCTTGGAAATTCCGGTGCAGATCAACGGCAAAGTCAAGGGCAAAGTCACCGTGGCCGCCGAAGCCCATGAAGCGCTGGTGCTCGAAGCCGCCAAGGCGGACGCGACACTTGCGCCCCAATTGGCGGGCAAAACCATCCGCAAGGTGATTTTCGTGCCCGGGCGCATGCTCAATCTGGTGGTTGCGTAAAAGTAGACGCGGCGGCTCGCCGCGTCCTGAAAAACAAGTAAAAACAACGCGCGCCGCAAATGCGGCGCGCGTTGTTTTCCAGGCTGTCTCATCCCACGCGGCGGGCCGCCGCGTCTACTTTTTCACATCACTCGCCCACCGGCACGATCGCAGGCTGCACCACCGGCCCGGCCTTGGGGAAAATCCGCGCCCGGTTGGTCTGCAATTTGATGCCAACCTCGGAATCCGGAGCCGCCGCGATGGCCAGGTCGAACATCTGCTCGGCCCGCTTCAAATCCTTGACCTCCATCCGGCAGACCTGGCAGGCCAAAAACAGGGTCTTCTGGCGAAATTCGGCGTTCATGCGCTTGTCGGCCGCCAGCGCCTGCAATTTTTTGATGGCGTCTTCGGCGTCGTTGGCGGCGCCCTCCAAAATGGCCGGCACCTTGGCCTCGAACAATTTCTGGGCCTGGGCCTGCTTCAGGCGGTCGGCATAGCGCGGCTTGACGCCGGCTTTGCCGTCGGCATCGAGCTTGAGCAACTCCTCCACTTCGGCTCCGTAATGCTGGAACACGATTTTGTCGTCCTCCAACGCGCGCAAAGCGGCATCCAGCAATTTGATTTTCTCCAACCCCTCGGCCTTGGCCGCCGCCGCCCACTTCTCATCGCGGGCCACCCGGCGCGCGCGCATTTCCTCCAATGTCTTGAGATAAGCCTCCGGGCCGCCGGCGGCATAGCCCAATTGGGCGTAAGGGCGCCCCTTGGCGTCCGCCAGCATGATGGTGGGAAAGCCCGAAACGCCGAATTTGCGCATCCACTCGGCATTCTGCGCGGTGACGGCTTCGGGCAATTTCGTTTTCTGCGGGAAGTCCAACTCCACCAGCACGAAATGGGCCGGCGCCTGTTTTTGGAACGCTTCCTGGTCGAACACTTCGGATTTCAGTTTCATGCACCAGCCGCACCAGTCCGAACCGGTGAAGTCCATGATCACATCCTTGTTTTCAGCGGCGGCTTTCTTGAGCGAAGCCGGCACATCGTCGGACCACTGCGCCTCTTGGGCCGATGCCACCGAGGCCATTCCCATTGCCAAGGCCAACATCAGCGCGCCGGAACCAAAAAACACATGTCGCATGGTCGAAATTCCAAAAGGGTGAAGCAAGAACCGTGGGCCGGACCAACCGGTGGGCGCAGACACTCTAACCCCGGCATCCCGGCATGGGAAATTTTTTTGCCGATTTCATCCCCACGCCCGCCCCTGCGCC
>CAZVNU010000414.1:0-2097 GCA_964628335.1 uncultured Phycisphaeraceae bacterium | reverse complement strand
CCCCAAGCGCAAGCGTTTTCTGTACTGCGGGCGCTTGGGGTCGAGGTGGTGGGTCAGGCGGAAGCCGTTGCGCTGATGCGAAGTGACCCCGGTGATGGCCGCATAATCCGGTTCATACGGGCAGATGAAGGCGGGTTTGCCCCCGCCGCCGTACAGGTTGAAATAAGCCGATCCGCAGGAGCCCATCGGCATCAATCCGGCAGCCTGCCCGACGGCCCAGCCGACCAGCGGGTCTTTGATGCATTTCTTCCAGAGCGGCAGATGGGTTTCGGAATGGATGTTGGAATCACCGCGCAGCACCACCGGCAGACTGCGCGCCTTGGCCCAGCGCAACAGCAGCAGGCGGGTGAAGTCGGCGTAGCCATCCAAAATCACCAGCTGGATGTCGTTTCGCACCAAATGGGCCGTGATGCGCTTGAACAGCCGCCATTGCCTGGGCAGGTCGCCGGTGTTGGAGGTGAGCATGTCGCCCTTGAAAAACACCGCGCCGATTTCCGGCGGCAGGTCCATCCGCCACTTGGACGGGCCGGACACGGCATCATCATGGGTGAACAGGCTGTGTAGCTTGACCGGCAACTCCGCCGCGATGCGCCGGTGAAAATGCACGCGGTAGGGCGTGGGCACCGGCGAGATGATGGCAATCGGGGTGGGGGCTGGCATGGGCGGGGAGGAGAGTATATTCTCCGGCGTGCCAACCTCCGACCCGTTGCATGTGGTCCATTACCTGCCCGCCGTTGATCTGGCGGCCGGCGGGGTGGTGCGCGCGGTGTTGGATTTGTGCGCGGTGACGGCGGCGCGCGGCATCAAGGTGACTTTGGCTGCTTTTGACGCCAAGGATGCGCCGGCGGATTCGCCGGAAAACATGCGGATCCTGCAACTCTCCGGCCAACGGGTTTCCTTGGGCTTGCTGCCCGTCGCCGCCCTGGCGCAAATGAGCCAGGCGCTGGCGGACGCCTCGTTCCTGCACCTGCACGGCCCGTGGGATCCGGCCCATGTGCAACTGGCCCGCGCCGCGCGCCAAGCCGGCGTGCCTTACGGCGTGACCGCCCACGGCATGCTGGACGGCTGGTCGATGGCGCAAAAGCCGCTGAAGAAAAGGATGTTCCTGCGGCTGTTCGGCCGCCGCCTGCTGGCGGGCGCCGCCTGGCTGCATTGCACGGCAGAGGGCGAAGCCGCGCAAGTGCGGCGTTTGCTGCCAAGGGCCAAGGTGGTGGTGGCGCCCCTGGCCTTTGACAGCCGGCCCTTTGAGGTCTTGCCAGAACCCTGCGCCCCATTGGAATTGCCGCGCGTGCTGTTCCTGTCGCGCATCCATCCGAAAAAAGGCTTGGAAAAACTCATCGCCGCTTGCGCCTTGTTGCGTGGGCGGGGGGCGCCAGTTGCGCTTGGGGTGGCCGGTAGCGGTGAAGCCTCTTATGTGGAGCGGCTCAATGCCGAAACCCGCCTGCGGCAGGTGGACGCCGAATTTCTGGGAATGGTGTCCGGCGCGGAGAAAATCAAAATCCTGCGTTCGGCGGACCTGTTCGCCCTGCCCACATCTCAAGAGAATTTCGGCTTGGCGCTGATCGAGGCGATGGCCTGCGGGACGCCGGTGATCACCACCCAAGGCGTGGACATCTGGCCGGAGTTGCAGGCCGCCGGGGCGCAAATCCTTGAAGCCCATGCCACGCCAGAAAACTGGGCCGATGCGATGGCGGCCATGCTGGCCTCACCCGATGCGAAGGAACGCGGCGCGCGCGGGCGGGCCTGGGTGTTGGAGGCGTTGTCGGCGGACAGGGTGGGCGCGTTGTACGAAGGGCTTTACAGTTAAAGCAGAGTCCAAAGATCACTCTCAGGGCTGGCGGGTCACGCGCGTCATCCCGCTGAAAAAAGTAGACGCGGCGGCTCGCCGCGTGGGATGAGAGGTCTTTGAAGCGATGCGCGCCGGGCCGTCGCGTCTACTTTTTGGCGCCAACCCTGGCGCGGAGGAGGCGTTTCATGGTGTGGAGTGCGGCGGCACGACGCCGCTTTGAAGAGGCGCGGCATGACGCGCCGAAGGTCGTGGTGGGTCAAGGAACCCCGACCGTCAGGGAGGGGACGCTGGCACGCGATTGCCGGGAG
>CAZVNU010000413.1:0-2104 GCA_964628335.1 uncultured Phycisphaeraceae bacterium | reverse complement strand
GCAGTGGGTGCCGGTGGACGCGGGCATCTACCGGCTCAACAAGGTCAGGAACCCGCAGGATGTCACCGTCGCCTGCTCGCTGCGCGACGAGCGCACGCTGCCCAAGACCTTCGTGGACTACGAGGACAAGCCGCGCGAATACCTGCTCTCGGCCGTCAACACCATCGTCGAAGTCCACACCCGCGTGGCCGACCTCTACAGCAGCCCGCACGACCAGACCGCCCAGCAGTTGCGCCTGGCCGTCGAGACCATCAAGGAGAAGCAGGAGAACGAAATCATCAACCACCGCGAGTACGGCCTCCTGGCCAATGTCGCGGAGAAGCAGCGCCTCAAGCCGCTCGACGGACGCACCGCCACGCCGGACGACCTGGACGAGTTGCTGACGCTGGTGTGGAAGGAGCCCGGCTTCTTCCTGGCCCACCCCAAGGCCATCGCCGCCTTCGGCCGCGAATGCACCCGCCGCGGCGTGCCGCCGCCGACCGTGGGCCTGTTCGGTTCGCAGTTCCTCACCTGGCGCGGCATCCCGCTGGTCCCTTCCAACAAGGTGCCGGTCGTGGACGGCAAGTCCAAGATCCTCCTGATCCGCACCGGCGAAAACCGGCAAGGCGTGGTGGGCCTGTTCCAGCCCATCAAGGAAAACGCGCAGGGCCCCGGCCTGTCGGTGCGTTTCAAGGGCATCGACGACCGCGCCATCGCCTCCTACCTCGTGTCCCTCTACTGCTCGCTGGCCATCCTGACCGACGATGCCATCGCCGTCCTCGAAGAAGTGGAAATCGGAAACTACCATGACTACAAGCCCGAATACCGCTGAACCCCAAGCACAACTTGCGCCTGATGCTGGCACAGGCAGCCCCCTGGATGTGGCGGCCTTGAGCGCGCTGGCCAACGACTTGTTCGCGGCCTGGCCCGGCCCACCGGCCGCGCCCTCGCAACCGGTGGGCGGTCCCACGCCCCACGCCGCGCCAAGCAACCTGCCCGGCGTCGGCGGCTTGGTCGCGCCGCGCGGAAGCGTCGCTTCCACATCGACGGCCTCTTCGCCGCTGGGCCATGCGCCTTGGCAGCCCGTCGCCGCCGATCCCGCTTGGCATGCGCCGCAAAAGCCGGCCATCTCCGACGCCACCGCCGCGCCGGCTTCGCCGGCGTCCGGCGGGTCGGTGCTGGCTTCCACGGGAACGCCGGGCGCATGGGCTCCGTCCGCCGATGCGCAAACGCATCCCGTGCTGACCGCGCCCGCGCAGCCGTCCGGCCAAGCCCACACACAAACGCCCGGCCCCGGCGACTATTACTTCCTCGCCCACGCGCCCAAGGGTCCGGCGCCCCAGATCGGCACCGCCCACGGCGGCAGTGCGCCGCTGGATGTGAACCTCATCCGCCGCGACTTTCCGATCCTGTCGGAACAAGTCAACGGCCGCCCGCTCATCTGGTTCGACAACGCCGCCACCACGCAGAAGCCGCGCCAGGTGATCGACCGCATCAGCCATTTCTACGAGCACGAGAACTCCAACATCCACCGCGCCGCCCACGAACTGGCGGCCCGCGCCAGCGACGCCTACGAAAGCGCGCGCGAAAAAACCCGCGCCTTCCTCAACGCCAGAAGCGTGAACGAGATCGTCTTCACCCGCGGCGCGACCGAGGCCATCAACCTGGTGGCGCAGTCGTGGGGCAGGAAGAACATCAAGGCCGGCGACGAGATCGTCATCAGCCACCTGGAGCACCACGCCAACATCGTGCCCTGGCAGCATCTGGCCCAAAGCAAAGGCGCAAGTTTGAAAGTGATCCCCGTCGACGACGACGGCCAGATCATCTTGGAGGAGTATGTGAAACTGCTCTCGCCCAAGACCAAACTGGTGGCCTTCACCCAGGTCTCCAACGCCCTGGGCACCGTCACCCCGGCGGCGCCAATGGCGGCCTTGGCGCGCGGCGTGGGCGCCAAGGTGCTGATCGACGGCGCGCAATCCGTGTCGCACCTCCCCACCGATGTGCAGGCCCTGAACGCCGATTGGCTGGTGTTCTCCGGCCACAAGGTCTTCGCCCCCACCGGCATCGGCGCGCTCTACGGCCGCGAGGAACTGCTCAACGCCATGCCCCCCTGGCAGCGCGGCGG
>CAZVNU010000412.1:0-2122 GCA_964628335.1 uncultured Phycisphaeraceae bacterium | reverse complement strand
CTTTAAGCCCTCTTTCCTGCTCATTTTCCGCCACCTTCGCCCCACCCGGCTCCAAAAGCCTGACCAACCGCGCCCTGCTGTTGGCGGCCTTGGCCGATGGCAAGAGCCATTTGACCGGCGTGCTGTTCGCCGATGACTCCAAGCGCATGCTGGAGGCTTTGCGGACCTTGGGCTTCGTGGTTGAAGTGGACGAAGCCAACGCCCGCGCCGTGGTCCACGGCTTGGGCGGAAAATTCCCTGCCACCAGCGCAGAACTGTTCTTGGGCAATGCCGGCACCGCCACCCGTTTTTTGTCAGCGGCCCTTGCACTTGGCGCACCGGGCGCAACTTATATTGTCGATGGCATCCCCCGCATGCGCGAGCGCCCCATCGGCCAGTTGGTCGAACCCTTGCGCCAACTGGGGGCGCGGGTGGAATGCACCATGAATGAGGGCTTCCCCCCGCTCAAGATCCACGGCGGCGGCTTGAAGGGTGGCGCGCTGACCCTCAAACCCACTTTGTCCAGCCAATACATCTCGGCCTTGTTGCAAGTGGCGCCGTTGTTGCCCGAGGGCCTGAACATCACTTTTGACGGTCCGTGCACCAGCCGCCCCTATGTGGAAATGACCCTGCGCCTGATGGCGCAATTCGGCGCGAAATCCACCTGGGAAGGGGACACCATCCGCGTGTCCTCCGGCGGCTACCGCGCCTTTGATTACCCGGTGGAGCCCGATGCCTCCAGCGCTTCGTATCCGTTGGCGGCGGGGGCCATCACCCCGGGCGCCAAAATTACCGTGCCAGGCCTTGGCAAAAACTCCTTGCAAGGCGATGCCGCCTTCTGCCTGGTGCTGGAAAAAATGGGCTGTCGCGTCACCCAAGGCGCAACTTCCACCACTCTTGAAGCACCCGCCGACGGCGTGCTCCATGGCGTGGATGTGGACATGAACGGCATCCCCGACATGGCGCAAACCCTGGCCTGTGTCGCGATGTTTGCCAAAGGTGCCACCACCATCCGCGATGTGGGTAATTTGCGCGTCAAGGAAACCGACCGCATGGAAGCCCTGCGGGTGGAACTGACCAAACTCGGCGCCACTGTCACCGTCAACGGCGACGATCTGACCATGGTGCCGCCGGCCAACGGACAAACCAAGCCGGCGCAGATTGAAACCTACGACGATCACCGCATGGCGATGGCCTTTGCCCTGATCGGTCTGCGCAATCCAGGCGTGACGATTCTTGATCCGGCCTGTTGCTCGAAGACTTGGCCGTCCTACTTCCGCGATATGGCCCGCATCACCGGCGCCGATTGGCAGGCCTGAACCATGTCCGACAACGCCCCCCCACCCGCCCCCTTGTTCCCCGTCATGCTGCGCCTTGAAGGCCAGCCCTGCGTGGTGATCGGCGGTGGCAAAACCGCTTTGCGCCGCATCAAATCCCTGCTCGAATGCAAGGCGCAAGTCACGGTCGTCGCGCCCGAAGCCGAGACGGAAATCCTGCAGTTGGCCGCCACCGGCCAATTGGAATGGCGCAAGCGCCCCTACCAATGGGGCGACCTTGAAGGCGCTTTCATGACCATCCTGGCCTCGTCTTCGCCTAAAGTCCATGACAAAGCCATGGATGAGGCGCAAATGGGCAGCGTGCTGGTCAACCGCACCGATGCCGCCCACCATGGCGACATCGAAGTACCCGCCCACCGGCGGCACGGCCTGCTGACAGTGTCCGTCCACACCGGCGGCGCCAGCGCCACCGCAGCCAAGGCGCTGCGCGATGAAGTGGTGGCCAAACTCAACCCTGAATGGGTGGCCTTTTTGGATGCCCTGGCCATCGTGCGCGAAGAAGTGCAGCGCGAAGTGTTCCCCGGTCTGGCGCGGGAGAACACCCTTAAACAGCTCGGCGGCGACGAAGGCAAAACGGCTTTCCAAGCCGGCGGCCTTGAGGCCTTGCGCGCGCTGGCTAAAAGTTGAATGTTCCCAACGAACATCCAGTTCTTGCGCCGCCACGCACCGCAAGCTGCGCTCCGCCGCGTTGTTGTCGATTTCCACATGGCCATGGTGGACATATTCCGCCAGCCTTGGCCACTGGTTCAGGGTAAGCGTCCAATCAACGCCGTCTAGCCAAAAAAGAATTCTCGCCGACACTGCGT
>CAZVNU010000411.1:0-2128 GCA_964628335.1 uncultured Phycisphaeraceae bacterium | reverse complement strand
AAAGCCATGGTTTTTTCCATTTTCCGCAGCACTTCGCCCAATGAAACCGCTTCGGGCGGGCAAGCCAATCGCAAGCCGCCGCTGCGCCCCCGGGTGCTACGGAGCCACCCGTACTGCACCAATTCCTGGGTGATTTTGGCCACATGATGGCTGGACAAACCGTAGACCTTGGCGATTGTTGCCACCGTCACCGGCTCGGCCGGCGCGCCATGCCCGCGAATGGCCAGGTAAATCAAGATACGCAGGGCGTAGTCAGTATGTTGGCTGAGTTTCATGAAAGCCTGTCTTGTCGGTGTGTTTGACAACCTTAAAAACGGTATTTATTGTACCGGTTAAAATCAAGCATTAAAAATACCTCTTTTCAAGGACCCGCCATGCTTTCAGCCGCCACCATCGCCACCGTCAAAGCCACCGTTCCCGTCTTGAAGGAGCACGGCGAAACGCTCACCCGCCATTTCTATGCGCGCATGTTCAAGGGCAATCCCGAAGTCCGGGCCTTTTTCAACCCCGCGCACCAACACAGCGGATCCCAGCAAAAAGCCCTGGCCGGCGCCATTTGCGCCTACGCCGAGCACATTGAAAACCCCGGCGTGCTGATGCCTGCCATTGAATTGATCGCCCAGAAGCACGCCTCGCTTGGCATCAAAGCCGAGCACTACCCAATCGTGGGCGAACATCTTCTTGGCTCCATCAAAGAAGTGCTTGGCGATGGCGCCACCGATGATGTGATTGCCGCCTGGGGCGAGGCCTATCAATTTTTGGCGGATGTGTTCATCAAGCGCGAAGGCGAAATCTACGCGCACCACAACCACCACCATGGCTGGCAGGGCTTCGACTCTTTTGTGGTCACCCAAAAGCAAGTGGAAAGCGCCACCATCCAATCGCTGTACTTGACCCCCAAGGACGGCAAGCCTTTGCCCCATTTTGAACCCGGCCAATACCTGAGCGTTCGCGTGCCCGGAATTTGCGCCCATTACACCACCATGCGCAACTACAGTTTGTCCTGCAAGCCTGGCGATCCGCATTACCGTATCAGCGTGAAACGCGAAGCCCCCATGTGCCCCGGCACGCCGGCCGGCCATGTGTCGAATTATTTGCATGATCAGATCAAGGTTGGCGATGTGCTGGAAGTCGGCCCTCCTTGCGGCGAATTCATCCTTAAAACGCCTGACGACGCCTCCCGCCCTTTGGTACTCATTTCCGGCGGCGTGGGCATCACGCCGATGCTGTCCATGCTGCACGCCGCACTTGAACGCCAACCCGGCCGTGCCATTCATTTCATCCACGGCACGCTCAACAGCCAGGTTCACGCCTTCCGCCAAGAAGCGCAAAAACTGCTTGAAAAACATCCTCAGTTGCGCCTGCATATCCGTTACAGCAGCCCCTCCGACATGGATCTGGCCCGCCATCTTTGCCATGACACGGGCTTTTTGGATATGAATCTCATCAAGTCGTTGGTGCGCGACCCCAATGCCGACTTCTACTTCTGCGGCCCCAAGCCCATGATGGCTTTGTTCAACCAAGGGCTGCATGATTGGGGGGTGCCCACGGCGCAAATCCGCTATGAATTTTTTGGCCCCGCAGAAGCCTTGGCCAAAGATTGAGAGTCTATACCAACCGGCGCGGATGCCGGCACCCGCGCCAACAAGGCGCGCAAGTGCGGCCCGACCCGGCCCAGTTCGTGGCGGTGTACGCCGGCCAACTTCCGCACCACGGCCGCACCGCGCGGGGTCAAATGCACCCGCACCTGCCGACGGTCTTCTTTGGCGACCTTGCGCACCACCCATTTTTTCGCCGCCAAGCGGTCCACCAAGCCCACCGCACTGTGAGGGCGGATTTGCATTTTTTCAGCCAATTCGCCCACGGTTGCCCAATCCCGGCCGGGATAGCCTTTGATGGCCAGCATCGCCTGATAGGCCTGCGGTGAAAGCCCCTCGCCTTGCGCCGCCTCTTCGCTGAACTTCAGGAACTGGCGCAGGGCGTGGCGGAATTCAGCCAAGGTCTCGTATTCGGCTTTGGTTAAATCGGGGGAAATCATGACATAGTGTAAGTGTGCGCATGTGACAGACTCCGGGGTTGGCGGGTCAACAGCGCACGGGCTTGTTGGAGCGCGGGTGTCCCCACCCGC
>CAZVNU010000410.1:0-2142 GCA_964628335.1 uncultured Phycisphaeraceae bacterium | reverse complement strand
CCGGGCATTGTGCCGGAATTACCCCTTGGACCCACTGAAATCCCGGAAGAGCCCTTTTTTTTCAACCAAGTCTTTGAACGAGGGCTTCCACGCAGGCGTTCGGTACAGTGTGAGGGTATTTTGTGCATAGCTATAACCCAATTCGCGCATGCACGAATTTGCATCCGCGAGCATGGCCAGGAGGAGGGGCATCCCATGCTGTTCACTTTGGTGTACATCGCACCAAATCCGCGTTGGAACGCGCCCTGCATACGAGGGATTGAGTGTTGGGATATTGCTTTTGACGGTGTGTTGCAAAATGCGCGCAATGGCAGCTTGGCGGACGGCAGGAGTTTGGTCTTGGAGCCAGGGCCAAATCACAGGCTCGAAAGATGCGGGCAATTGCGCGAGATTTTTCTTAAGGAAGGCTGCTGGCTCGGGGGGTAGGGATTGTGCCAACATTTCAACTGCGCTTGGCCGACAGGCGGTGGGCGTCGAGGTCTGTGTGCAGCCTGGCTGAGTCGCAGAGCAAGCCAACAGGATGCCGATAATCCGTGTTTTGGTGGATGGCATATTCATGGCTGGGTCGTAAGTAGAAGGGGGGATGTTCGCATGGCCTTGCAATGCTCAATGAGATGCCTGCTGCGCTTGGGCCAGTTATTGATGTTGCGGCAAGGGATATACCCATGGAGGGGTGCGCCATCCAACACCACTTCGTACTCGAGAGCATCCGTGGTGCCCATCCAGTAGTTGCGGTCATACCATGGGCATGGCGGTTGTTGCCGACTCCATAGGTGAAGCGCATAGACGCCCAGTCGCAAATCCCGCCCAGAAATGGTCAGCACCTGGGATGCCAATGGGTGCTGGGGGGAGATGCTGATGGAGTGTCCGAGATAAGGATAAGCATCAAAAAAAAGGCGGCCAGGACTCCGAACGCTATAGGTGAATCCACCCGAATGCCCAGCCAAATGGAGATTTTGGTTGCGGCTGATGTGCAGAACGGAAATTTTGCAGTCCGTCATTCGGCTTGCCAGTGCATCTTCTTCTTCTTTCGTCCATTCCCACGACTGGGGTGCGCAGCAACCCAATGGCAAGAGGCATAGAATCAGTAGCAGGAGACATATTTTTGCTACTTGGTGGATAGTGGTAGGCATATGGACAATGTAGCGGGGCACCTCTGGCAGCGCAGTCGTCCGTGGCACCTGGGTTTTAGTGTGCGGGTATTTCGACCGCGCGCCACTGCCCGGGTTCCAAACCCTCCAAAGTGTGTTCGCCCATCCGCAGCCGGTGCAAGGTCAGCACGGTGCAACCCAGGGCGGCGAACATGCGGCGCACCTGGTGGTAGCGGCCTTCGGTCAAGGTGATGCGGGCTTTGCGCGGTTCCAGCACTTCCAGTTTGGCGGGTTTGCAGGGCTTGAGGTGGTCTTTTTTGCCTTCGTCTTTGAGCATCAATTCGCCACTGGCGAATACTTGGGCGGCGTGGGCCGGCCAATCGGCATCCAGGGTGGCTTCGTATTCTTTTTCCACCGCGTGCTTGGGCGAGGTCCAGCGGTGGATGAGGTCGCCGTCGTCGGTGATGAAGATCAGGCCGGAGGTGTCTTTGTCCAAGCGGCCGATGGTGGCCGGGGTGGGGTTGCGCGCCATCAGGTGATCCGGCAGCAGGCGGTAGACATTGACTGCAGGCGGCGCGTCATGGGCGCAGACCAAGCCGGCCGGTTTGTGCAGCATGATCAGCAGGCCGTCGGGAAATTCCACCGGTTGGCCGTCCACGGTGAGCTCGGCGGGGTCCACGCGCATGGTTTCCCGGCTGGCCACCACGCCGGCAATCTGCACCCGGCCTTTTTTCACCCAGTGTTTGGCTTCGCTGCGCGAGCAAAAACCAAAGCGGGACAGGGCTTGGTCCAGGCGTAGCAGCGGGCGTTTGGCGGGGGTGGGGGGCATGCGGCAAGCATAGGGCAGGGCTGGCGGGTGATGGAGCGCGGGTGTCCCCACCCGCAAATCCGGCGGGCGGGTCAAGGAACCCCGCCACGACCTTCGGCGCGTCATGCCGCGCCTCTTCAAAGCGGCGTCGTGCCGCCGCACGCCACACCATGAAACGCCTCCTCCGTGCCAGGATCGACGCCCAAAAGTAGACGCGGCGGCCCGCCGCGTCCGCTCCAACCC
>CAZVNU010000409.1:0-2152 GCA_964628335.1 uncultured Phycisphaeraceae bacterium | reverse complement strand
AGCCGCCGCGTCTACTTTTTTCAGCGGGATGACGCGCGTGACCCGCCAGCCCTGTGCGGATCTTCCGAAATGTTGACTTCCACCAGATCGCCGGCGTGGAGCGGCATGATTGAAAACCTGCTGACGGCACTCAATCCAAGCACGGCGAGTTTTGAAGCACAATGGCAACGGTTGACGACACTGCGTGGGTGAAAATCACTTGGCGTCCGTTTTTTTTGCCTCAAACACCGGGATTGCCGGAAATTTTTTCCAGCCCACCGGGGCGATTTGAATCAGGGCGATCTGGCCCTCTTCCGTGGGCACCTGCGCTTCCCAGCAGGGCGGATGCCAGGTGAACGAGACCGGGCCCGACAAACTGGTCACATCCAGCGTGCGACGGACTTTGGAATTGATGCGGTCGAGCAAAGAGGCTTCCGACAGCACCAACGCCCGTTTCTCCGCATCCGGCTGCAAGGCCATGCGCGGCACGCCAAGCGACAGGCCTTCGTCCTTTGTCCACCGCAAAGACACCGGCCCCACATCCATGCCGTGCCAATCTTTGTCATCTCTTTTAATCACGGCCAGACGCACCAAGCGGTCGCCCTCAAGCGCCTTGATCCGATTCAAGAACAGGTTGCCCTTGCATTCATCCCACTCGCGCTCCATCTGAGCCCGCAATTTGTACGGTTTGCTCAGCATCTGGGTGACGGTGGCCGCCGCTTGCGCATCGTCGGCCCCTTCACCATAGGCCAAAACGGCCACCGCACCTTTGGCCAGGCGCGGATCCTGCGACAGCACCAAGTCCAACAGTTTGACCTCCGGTTTCACCTGATCGGCATAACGGGCCGCCATCGGCAACTGGCCCTGGGCGAACTGGCCGCCAAACCAGCGGAAAATATCGTCGGAAACTTTGGATTCCAGCAATAGGCCCGTCACATCCGGGGCCGACATCCGCTTGGCCGCATAACTGCGGGTCACCACTTTCCAGCGCATTTCCGGCGCCAAGGCCAAACCGATGTTGACGAACAACTTTTCAAATTCCGGCCGGGCCAGCAAGACCATGGCCTTGCCGCTGGCTGCCGCATCCCCATCGGCCAGCACCTGCATCAGCCCGGCCAGGGCGGCGGAATCCGTTCCCGTGCGGGTGGCATGGTCCTCAAGAAAATCCAACAACGCCAACGGCGTGTCTTTGTCGGCAAGCCCCGTTTTGACCACTTGGCCGATGATGAGCGCGGTGGTGTCGACCAAGGCGCCCTTGGCCGCAGGCTCCGGCTTTTCATCCTTGAAAACAATGGGCTGCACCATGGCGGCGGGCAACGCCTGCCATGCAGCCAGACGGACGGCGTCATCCTCGCTTGCAAGCAGATCGAGCACATGATGTTTGTCCGAGAATAGCGGCACCCAGGCATCCGGGCGTTTGCCGGTTTGCGCCTCCGCTTGAGCTTGGGGCGGGGCGGCCATGACCGCCAAGGCCTCAAGCAGGGATTGACGGGGGGCGACAAGCAGGGCTTCATCCACCAGCACCGCCGCCAACGGACTCTTGGCCGAAGCGGCCATGACCGCCGCCATGGCTGCTTTGCGCCGGACATCGTCCCTGATTTGAGAAACCTTGAAATGCTTGGCAAGGGTATGCGCCCGCTCCAGTGTCAGCGGGCCGTCGGCAGGCGGCTTCCCTTCCAAAAGGTCCAGCAATTCGCCCAACGCCGCCTTGGGCGACGGGCCGTGCGGGTCGTCCATGGCCCCCAGCACCACGGTGGCGCGCTGGGCATCGGTGGCGGTTTCTTTGGCGCGCAGCAACACGCGCAGGGAGGCCACGCTCAAATCGGAGTCGCCGACTTCCTCGCCCGCGCCCGCGGTGGCCAGCACGGCCCGCTTGAGCAATTCGGCCTTGCCAGCGGAGATGTTGGCCAACACCAATCCTTTCACCAGATTCTGGCGGGCGGTGACATCCCCCCCGCCGATGATCTGATTGGCCAACTCAAAAGGCAGGCCGTCCAGCGCAAGATTGTGGAGCAGGCCGGAATTGACCAGGGCCACCGAGGCCGCCTGCAATGCCGCCGGATGCTTGGAGGCCACCTGTCCCTTGATTGGTTTGAGCTTCCCAACGGTGGCGTCATAGGCGGCTGCGGCGGGCGCCGTGGCGGAGCCGGCGGCCAGGGGTTTCAAGGCATCC
>CAZVNU010000408.1:0-2161 GCA_964628335.1 uncultured Phycisphaeraceae bacterium | reverse complement strand
TTCCAGTTTCACGGACGACTCCGCTTCGCTGCGCTGTCCGTGGCACCCTCCCAGGCATGCGCGTCAACCTAAGGGCCGATCGCGTTGCGGAAATGGCCACAAAAAACGGCGTAATCGGTTTTTGCCTGAGGCCCAACGGGCCGTTTTTACCTTAGCCCAGGCCAACGGCCTGAGTAGGCTGCCGTGAGGGTTGCGGCCTGAAGGGCCGCGCTAAAAAAAACGCTCGCGTAGCGCGGCCCTTCAGGCCGCCATCAATTTTCATCCGCTCTTGCGCTGTTGACCCGCCAGCCCTGTTGGGTGGCCCATGAAAAAACGCCGACGGTGGTCGGCGTTTTTGTGATTCGATATTTCAAAGACATTTACAGCGTGGCGTCGGTGAAGGGCAGGATCGCCATGAAGCGGGCGCGCTTGATGGCCTGGGTGGCCAAACGCTGCTCGCCAGCGGACAGGCCGGTGCGCTTGCTGCTTTGGATGCGACCGTTGGGGGTCAGCAAACGACGCAGGTCGTCAGCGTTCTTGTAGTCGCAGAAGGTCTTGCCGATGCTGCTCTTGGCAATGACGGTGTTCTTCTTTTCGTTCTTGTCGGCGGCGTCGTTCTTGGGGGCGGTCTTGCTCATGGGATTTCCTTAAGGGGGGGGCTTTTGCAGCCGTTTTGACTTTGCGCGACATGGATTCTGAAGGGAAGCCCAAACTCCAACAAAGAGCAAGGGCGACGGCAAAGGGGCGGGGATTCTAGCCGAGGGCGGCGTTTATTTCAACTCCGCTTCCAGTTCCATGGTTTTGCCGGCGCGTTGCACTTTGAGTTTGACCTTGTCGCCGGTTTTGTGGGCATCCAGTGCGCGCAGCAAACTGTCCACATCGGGGGTGGCTCGGTTGTCCACCGCCAGCAACAAATCCTTGGGGGTGATGAAGCCGCGTTTGCTGATGATGGCCGGCACCAAGCCGGCACCGGCGGCGCCGGAATCCGCATCCACGCCCAAAATGACCAGGCCCTTGACCCCCATGCGCCCGGTCACGCGGGCCGAGATGCGTTCGTCGCTGCGGATACCCAGTTTGGGCGGGCTGTATTCACCCTTGTCGATCAGTTGCGGTACCACCCGGGTCACGGTGTCGGCCGGGATGGCAAAGCCGATGCCGGCGCTGGCGCCGCTGGGCGAATAGATGGCGGTGTTGACGCCGATGACTTCGCCGCTGGAATTGAGCAGTGGCCCGCCGGAGTTGCCGGGATTGATGGCGGCATCGGTCTGGATCAGGTTTTCAATGGTCTGGCCGTCGGCCCCGCGCAACTGGCGGCGCAAGGCCGAGACCACGCCGGTGGTCAGCGTGTGGTCCAAGCCGAAGGGGTTGCCGATGGCATAGGTGTTCTGGCCGACTTTCAGCGCCGCGCTGGAGCCGATGGGCAGGGGATCGATTTGGGTGTCGGCCACCAGCAGCACCGCCAGGTCATGGCGCGGGCTGACGCCCACCAGTTTGGCTTCTTTTTGCGAGCCGTCGCCAAACACCACGGTGGCGGTGCCGGTGGGGGCATAGGCGATCTTGTTGTCTTTGGTGAGGGTTTCACGCAGGGTCGCCCGCACCACATGGAAGTTGGTGACGATGTGGCCATGACTGTCCCACACGAAGCCAGAGCCGCTGCCGGCGGGCACCTCCACATTTTGGCCGGACCAATCCAGCCGGTTGGCGGTGGTGTTGATGAAGACGGTGGCCGGTGCCGCTTTTTCAAACAGCGCCACGGTGTGGTTTTCGCTGGCGAGCAACTTGGGCGGCGGCGTGGCGGCGGCGGTGGTGGCGGGGGTGCCGGCGGCAAGCAGGGCCGCACCCATCAGGGCCAGGCCGGCCATGGCGGTCAAAGGCAGCAGCGGTTTCATGGGAACTCCGGAGTGGGGATGCATGAGGGGACGCGTGGCAGGGTCAAGCGTTACAGTGGGGGCGGATTTTAGTCCACCCGGGGTGCTTACCATTCCCCTCATGTCCAAAAAAAACCCGCCCAAAGCCAACCCCAACATTTCCATTCGCGGCGCCCGCGAGCACAACCTCAAGGGCGTGGATTTGGACATTCCGCGCGACCAATTGGTGGTGATCACGGGCCTGTCCGGTTCCGGCAAATCTTCCCTGGCCTTCGATACCATCTTCGCCGAGGGCCAGCGCAAGTACATGGAGT
>CAZVNU010000407.1:0-2173 GCA_964628335.1 uncultured Phycisphaeraceae bacterium | reverse complement strand
CGCGGCGAGCCGCCGCGTCTACTTTTTTCAGCGGGATTACGCGCGTGACCAGCCAGCCCTGGTATAGGCCACCCAAAAGGCAAGTCCAGCCCCCTACACTGCAATCATGCCAACCCCCCACCTCCTCTTGGAACGCCTCAAGCAACGCCGCCTCACCCTGGCCAGCGCCGAGAGCCTGACCGGCGGCTTGCTGGGCGCCGCCCTGACCGCCGTATCCGGCGCCAGCGCGGTGTATGTCGGCGGTTTTGTCACCTACACCGATGCCATGAAAACCGCCTGCCTGGGCGTGCCGCCCGACCTATTGGCCAAGCACGGGGCCGTCAGCGGGCCGGTGGCCGCCGCCATGGCGATGGGCGCCTTGGAAAAATCGGGCGCGGATTGGGCCATGGCAACCACCGGCATCGCCGGCCCCAACAGCGATGAGCGCAGCACCCCGGTGGGCACCGTCTGGTTTGCCCTGGCGCGCAAAACCCACGCGGTGGAAACCGCCCGGCAGGTGTTTGCCGGCGACCGCGAAGCCGTGCGCCAACAGGCGGTGGCATGGGCAATTGCGATGATGGCCAGCCAATGAAAGCGGTGGGCGGGGCCTTGGTGAAACACCCAAGAAACCGACAAAAATGAGCGGCAGCGGCGGTCCGTTTCCGCCCGGTGTAATGAAATCGCCCCTGCCGCGTCCGTTGCGGATGCGGAACCGGCCGCCATTTTTTGGCAGGCCAATCCGCCTCCTTCCTGCCCCTTCACCCCACACAAGGCTTCCACATGCACACCGCCACTTTGTCCACCGCCCTCGCCGCCACCGGCCTGCAATTGGTTGCCGCCAAAGCCTTGGCCGCCGATGCGGCGAAACCCTTGCGCATCGGCTTGATCGGCTGCGGCGGCCGCGGCACCGGTGCGGTCAGCGACGCCCTGCATTCCTCCGATCAAGTGGTGGTGACGGTGCTTGGCGACATTGATCAACGCCCTTTGGACACCGCCTACCGTTCGCTCAAGGCGTAATGGGAAGGCAAAGGCAAATTCGCCGTCAAGGACGAAAACAAATTCTTCGGCTACGACGCCATCCAAAAAGTGTGCTCGCACCCCGAGGTGGACCTGGTCATCCAGGCCACCCCGCCCGGCCTGCGTTACCTGACCCTGCGCGCGGCGGTCGAAAACAACAAGCATTCGTTTGTCGAAAAGCCGGTGTGCGTGGACGCCTTCACCTACAACCATGTGCTGGAATCCGGTGCCATGGCCCGCAAAAAGAGCCTTGCGCTGACCTGCGGCCTGCAGCGCCGTTCGGAAAATGTCCACCGTGCCGGCATGCAAAAAATCCACGAAGGGGCCATCGGCGAGATCGTCTCGGCCCAGGCCTATTGGAACGGCGGCATCCCCTGGGTGATCAAGGACCACGGCACCAAGAACGGCTGGACCCGGGACGACATGGATTACCAACTGCGCAACTGGCTGAGCTTCACCTGGCTCTCCGGCGACTTCTTCGTGGAGCAAACCGTGCACATGGTGGACCTGGTGCTGTGGGCGCTGGAATCGACCCCTTCGGAAGCCTACGCCAACGGCAGCCGCCAGGAGCCGATCCACGCCGGCATCGGTGACGGGTTCGACCAATTCGGGGTGGACTACACCCTGAAAAACAAGCAGGGCAACCAAGTGCAGGTGGCCTTGTACGGACGCCAGGTCAATGGCCCGGTCGACAACAAAGTGACTTGCCGCATCGTGGGCACCAAGGGCTACGCCGTGATGGGCTCCGACGCCATGATTTTTGAATATGGCACGCATCGGCCGGTGTGGCGTCATGCCGGCGAGCGGAACAACGGCTATATGGACGAGCACACCGAAAACATCGCCGGCATCCGCTCGGGCTCTGTCCGCAACGACATCCAATTCGTCGCCGACGCCTCCTTTGCCGCCATTCTGGGCCGCGAATCGGCCTATTCCGGCAAAAAACTCGAATGGCAAAAGTTGGTGGATTCCAAATTCCGCATCGGCACCGATGCCATCCAGCCCGGCAAGGTCGACCTCCCAGTCAAGGGCGTGCGGGTGCCGGGCCAATACAAGGTGGCGAATTACAAGTGAGGGCGGGGCAATGGAACTGAATCCTGGCCGGCGGCTTTGGCGGCCAACGAATCGAATCCGCAACGCATGTCGGTGTGGGTGGTGCGCAGGCGCACGCGGGTGC
>CAZVNU010000406.1:0-2174 GCA_964628335.1 uncultured Phycisphaeraceae bacterium | reverse complement strand
TTGGGGCGCCGGCTGGCTGGCCGATTTCCACCGCTGGCAACTGCAATTGGAACCGGCGCTGTCGGCCAACAACCTGCCTTCATTGCATGTCGCATTGCCGGTGGTGATGGCCCTGGCCGCGTGGTCCGGCCGCCGCCCCAGGGAGGCATGGGCCATGGGGCTGTTTTCCGGCCTGCTCGCTTTCTCCACCCTGGCCTTGCGCCAGCATGTGTTGCTGGATGTGATCGGGGCCTTGCTGCTGGCGCCGCTGGCTTGGGGCCTTGCCGGCCTGCTGTTGCCGGTGTTGGTGGATGAAAACCAAACCCTTCTCCAAGGCTTGGCGCAAATGCTCAAGCGCCTGGGCTGGATGGCGATCTTCACCCTGATTTTCGTGGTGGCCGTGCCCGGCGGCTTGCTGGCATTGGCCCTGCGCATGCAAACCATGGCTCCGCTGCCCGCCCTGCCCGCATGGGCGCAGGTACCGGCTTGGTTGCTGGCAGCTGGCGGGGGCCTGTGGACTTTGCTCGCCATGCGCACACTGATTGTGCGGGGCGCCGGCTTGCCGGTATCGGCAGTGCCGCCGGCGCGATGGGTCACAGGCGGCCTTTACCGCCACTTCCGCCACCCCATCTACAGCGCGTTCACTTGGATGTTTGCCGGCGTGTGCCTTTTGCAGGGCTATTGGGCGGTTTTGATCGCCTTGCCCACCCTGGTGTTGTCGTGGGTGGCCTATGCCCGCTGCATCGAGGAACCTGCTTTGACCCGCAGGCTGGGCGTCACGCTTGACCAAGGCGGCTGGCTGCTGCCGGCCGCATGCGAACGGCCCATTGCCAGCGCCCTGCGCCCCGCTGGAACACTCCTGATGCGCGCCATGCAAGCCCTGGCCGACCGCCCCGTGTGGTGGCAACGCGGGCCGCACCTGCTGGTGGGCTTTGGCCCGTTGGTGGGGCTGGGTGCCATCGCCGGCATGTTCGGCACCTTTGCCGCACTTTGCGCCCAAGGCGTGCCTGAAAACATGGGCGCCCTGATGGTGCTTGGCGGCACGGGTCTGGCCGTCATCGGCAGTTATCTGTTTTGGTATGCAGGCAATTTGCGCACGCTATGGGGTACGCCTTGGCATGGTCTGGGGCGCATCGGATTCATTTCCTTTGGCGCCTTGCCCGGTATGGCGGTGTTCCCGCTGCTCTTGGCATGGCGCGGCATCTGCCCCCTGCCGGCCACCCTTGACACGCTGTTTTGTTTTTCCTGCCTGACCTACGCCATCGGCCGGCTTGGCTGCATCAGTTATGGCTGCTGCTTTGGCATGCAAAGTTCCCACGGCTTGTGCTACCGGCATCCGCAATCCAAGCCGGTGCGCTTGGGCAGTCCGCCCGGCCAAACCCGCTGGCCAAGCCAGGCCCTGCATGCGGCGGCCGGACTGGTTCTGTTTGGCCTGTTGATGGGCTTGGCCGGTTTGCGCCCGCCGCCGGGCACCGTGCTTGGCCTTGGCCTGTGCCTGTACGGCTGGTGGCGCGCGGCCTTGGAATGCTCGCGCGAACGCCAGCCGGTGCTTGGCCGCTGGGTCACCCCGGGTCATTTGGGCGCAATCGCCATGCTGCTTGGCGGCGCGCTGCTATTGGTCACGGTGCCTGCGGGCCCCGTCGGCGGCTGGTCATTGGCCCCTGCCCATTGGCAGGCCGCATGGCGCTGGAGCCCCGCTTTTTTGGCCGTGGGGCTGCTGGTCGCCCTGGCCCAAGGCTATCACCGCAAAGAGGTGGGCCAATGGATCTGACTCCCCCACCCGGCATCCGCGCTTTGCAAAATTTCCCCCGCTTGGCGCTGGGGCATTGGCCCACGCCGGTGCAGGCTTGTCTGTGGCATGGCCGTCAAGTGTGGGTCAAGCGCGATGATTTGTCCGGCTTCGGGCGCGGCGGGGCCAAAACGCGCAAGATCGAATGCGTCTTGGGCTGGATGCAATCCCGCCGCTTGGACACCCTGGTGACCGTGATGGGCAACATCACCAATTTGGGCTTCGATCTGGTGCCGGCCTTTGCGCGCAGCGGGTTGGCCGGGGAATTGCTGATCGCCAATGATCCGCCCCTGCCCATGCCCAAGCGGCAAGCAATCTTTCAGAATATCGGCCAGAAAATCACCTATTTATCCAGTAGTGTCCGGTAGATTTGATGAGGCTGGATTGTAAGATGCAACATGCAAAT
>CAZVNU010000405.1:762-2188 GCA_964628335.1 uncultured Phycisphaeraceae bacterium | reverse complement strand
CCAGTGGATTGAGCAGACCCAAGGCCGCCAGCGGAATGGCCAGGATGTTGTAGAGGAAGGCCAGAAACAGGTTCTGCCGGATGCAACGCATGGTGGCGCGCGACAGCTGGATGGCCGTCGGCACCAGCAAGAGCGAATGGCCGACCAGCACCACGGCGCCGGTTTCCTTGGCCACGTCGGCGCCGGAGCCGATGGCGATGCCAAGATCGGCCTGGGCCAGCGCCGGGGCGTCGTTGATGCCGTCGCCGACCATGGCGACTTTTTCGCCCTTGGCTTGCGCCGCTTCAATCCATTGCTTTTTGCCGGCCGGTTTGACTTGCGCCGCAAAGGTGTCGATGCCGGCCAGCTTGGCGATGCGGGCGGCGGCGCCGGGGTGGTCGCCGGTGAGCAGCACGCTGCGGATGCCAAAGCGGCGCAAGTTCGCCACCGCGGCGGCGGCCTCCGGCTTGATGGGGTCGGCCAAAGCGATGGCGCCAAGAATGCCGCGCGTGGCGTCGGCCACCCACACCAAAGTGGACGCGGCGGCCCGCCGCGTGCCATCTTCCTCGAATCCTTCTTTTCTTTCGATGCCTTCCACTTCAACGCGGCGGGCCGCCGCGTCCACTTCGTGGCCCAGCTCCGCCATCCACACCGGACTGCCCACTTGCAAGGCGCGGCCCTCGACCGTGGCCGACATGCCATCACCGGGCGAATCGAGTGCATCACTGGCAACGGGCAAGCGCAAGTTGCGCCGTTGCGCTTCCGCCACCAAGGCCTTGGCCAAGGGATGGGCATTGGCCTGACCGACCGATGCGGCCAAGCGCAACAATTCATCTTGTTCCATCCCCTCGGGGGTGACCACGGCCACCACCGCCGGCTTGCCGGCGGTCAGCGTGCCGGTCTTGTCGAACACCACCACGCCGATGCGCTCGGCCTGTTGCAACGCATCCATGTCGCGCAGCAAAATGCCACGCTTGGCGCCCATGCCAGTGCTGACCATCAAGGCCGCCGGGACCGCCAACCCCAAGGCGCATGGGCAGGCGATGATCAACACGCTGCACACCGCGTTTGCCAGTTTGCCGAGGGTTTCGGCGGCCGGCCAATGGTTCACTTGACCCGCCACCAACCAGCCGAAGCCGGTCAAGAGCGCCACCGCCAGCACCGCCGGCACAAACACGGCGGAAATGCGGTCGGCCAACTGCTGCACCGGCGGCTTGCTGTTTTGCGCCGCTTCCACCATCGCCACAATCTGCGCCAAAGCCGTTTGCGCCCCCACCCCGGTGGCTTGCATGATCAATTGGCCGTCCTGGTTCACGGTGCCGCCGATCAGCGCGTCGCCGGCCTGGCGCAAGACCGGCACCGGCTCGCCGGTCATCATCGCCTCGTCCACGCTGGATTTCCCGCCAAGCACCACACCGTCGGTGGGGATGCGGTCGCGCAGCATCGC
>CAZVNU010000405.1:0-752 GCA_964628335.1 uncultured Phycisphaeraceae bacterium | reverse complement strand
TGCGGTCGCCGGGACGCACCAGCAACGCATCGCCGACTTTCACTTGCGCCAACGGAATTTCCCGGTGGCGCAAGTGTTCCGCCGCGCCGTCATCGAGCAACAGCGCGGTGGCAGGCACCAATTGCATCAACTCATGAATTGCCCGCCCGGCGCTTTGGCGGGCGCGGGCTTCTAAAAAATGGCCGAAACTGATCAAGGCCAGCAAGCCGGCCGCCTCCATGAAATACACATGCTCGGGCCTGCCCCACCACCCCGCCAAGGCCCCGCCCAGCCCCAGCGCGCTGTAGCCATAAGCCACCGACGCGCCCATGGCGATCAGCACATCCATGTCGGTGGTTTTGCGTTTAAGCGCCGCAAAAGCATTGCGGTAAAAGGCACCGCCCACCAGCACCATGGCCAGCGAACTGGTGACGAAGGCCAGCCCGTCCATCCATGCCAGATGATGTTGGCCTGCCAAGGTCAAGGACCAATGCAGCAACTCCACCGGCAGCCACAACGCCGCCCCCAGCATCGCGCGCCTGAACCAGCCTTGCTCATGGTCCGCCTGCCGCTTGAGGCGCAACGCCTCCGCCTGCGCGGCGTCCACTTGCGCCATGGGAACTTGCGTGGGATAGCCGGCAGCGGTCAGCGCCGCCGCAATCGCCTCGGCGCCGGTTTGCGCCGGATCAAATTGCACTTCCACCCGCCCCCGCGCCAGATTCGCTTGCGCCTTGGTCACCCAGGCGGCGTTGGCCGTGCCCGGCGTGACCAAG
>CAZVNU010000404.1:0-2188 GCA_964628335.1 uncultured Phycisphaeraceae bacterium | reverse complement strand
ACCGTTTCACGCCGCTTTCTTCGCCTGCGCCGCCAGGGCGCGGGGGAAGAGCACATTGTTCTCCTTGTGGACATGGCGGTGCATGTCCTCCTCCAACTCGGCCAGCGCGCCGTAGGCGCTGCGCCAGGTGGTGCAGGCGTGGGCCGGCGCCTTGAACCCGCCGGTCAATTCGCGCATCTTGGCCAGGGCGAGGCCGGCGTCGGCGTGTTCGTCCTCCATGCAGGCGATGGGCATGGCGACATCCATCGGCACCACCTCGCCGCGGCCGATGGCGGCGGCCATCGGGAAGAGGATGAGTTCCTCCTTCCTCATGTGCGACTCCATCTCGGACTTGAGGCCTTGGAACACGCGCGACAGTTCCGCGAATTCCGGATGCTCGGCGCCGTGGGCGTCCACCATCTTGCCGATCCAGACCTCCAGGCGCGGCAGGGTGTCGCGCAGGAAGGCGTGGTGGGTGGCCACGATGTGGTCGGCCAACTCGCCCAGTTCCATGCGCGCCGGATCCGGCTCGGCGGCCGTGCGCGCGGCGTGGGCGGCGCGCACCTTGCCCGCGACTTCCGCCGCGTCGAGCCCCGCCTCGCGGCAGGCCGTTTCCAGCGGACGCTTGCCGCCGCAGCAGATGTCGAGGCCCAGATTGGCCAGGGTACGCGCCGTCGCGGGGGATTGGGCGGCCCATTGGCCGACGGAATCGGTGACGCCGAGGGAGCAGCAAGACATGGGGTTCTCCTGAAAGGGGTGGGAACGAGGAACCGAAGGAAATCCCCGCCGGCACTTTCGCCCCGGCGGGGAGGGGAAAGGGAAGCGGTCACACCGAACAAGCCACGCCGCGCGGCGCGCTTTGTTCCAGCACCGGCAGCGACAGGCCGCCGGGCGAGGGCTTGGTCAAGGCGGGCATCTCCTCGGGATACAGCGTTTCGCCGGAGATTTCCGCGTCGGTCAGGTAGCAGGCCGGATCGCTGGCCCACGGGTTGCCGGTGGCGTTC
Organism: uncultured Phycisphaeraceae bacterium; assembly: GCA_964628335.1. Lineage (GTDB taxonomy): Bacteria > Planctomycetota > Phycisphaerae > Phycisphaerales > Phycisphaeraceae > CANIYR01. Next base: position 1,205 of record CAZVNU010000404.1, on the reverse strand, counting down.
TCGCTGCGGCTGCGCAGCGAACCGCCGCAGAGCCACTTGAAGCGGCAGGCCGCGCAGCGGCCCTGGAGGTGCGGCATGCGGTCCTTCATCGCGGCCAGGTGCTCGATGGAGGAGTCCATCCAGATTTCCGAGAACTTGCGCTCCTTCACATTGCCGTAGGTGCGCTTCATCGAGAACTGGTCGGCGTGGACATTGCCCAGGAAGTCGATGTCGGCGATGGCCACGCCCGGGCCCCAGCGCGCGCCGCCGTTGAAGCGCAGCATGTCCAGCACCTGCTGCGTGCGCGGATGGTTCTCCTTCTGCATCCGCAGGAGGAGCGCCGGGCCGTCGCAGGCATTGTCCACCGTCAGGATCTCGATGTTCTTGCCGCGCTCGATGAAGTCGCGCGAACGGGTGAAGATGGTGTCCACCGCCTTGCGCGCCATGTCGTGGGGCACCTCCGACAGCGCGTCGCCGCGGCCGGCGGGAACAAGGTGGTAGAAACAGGCGCGGTCGATGCCCTCGCGTTCGATGAGGTCGAACAAAAGGTCGAGGTTCTCGCAGGTGTCGCGGGTCAGGGTCAGGCGCAGACCGACCTTCTGGCCGACCGCCTTGCAGTGGCGGAAGCCCTCCATCGTCTTCCGCCAGGCCCCTTGCAGGCCGCGGAACTTGTCGTGGATTTCGGGAATCGCGCTGTCCAGGCTGATGCCGACATAGGCGAACCGGTGGTCCTTGAGCGACTGGGCGATCTCGCGGGTGATCATGGTGCCGTTGGTCGAAAGCACCACATGCAGCCCCTTGCCCCGCGCGTAGGCAGCCAATTCGAACAGGTCCTTGCGCATCAGCGGTTCGCCGCCGGAGAACAGCACGGCCGGCACCTTGAAATCGGCCAGGTCGTCGAGCACGCGGAAGGCGTCCTCGGTCCCCAATTCACCGGCGTAGCGGCGGGCCTCGGAATTGGTGTAGCAGTGCGAGCAGTGCAGGTTGCAGGTGCGCGTCAGGTTCCACACCACGATGGGGCGGCGCTCCTTGGCGCTCTTGGCCACCGCCATCCTCTGGAACTCCGGCGGATCAATTTGGGTGATGGCCCGTCCGTAGCGGTGCGGGGTCGAGGCCGTTTCATGGCCGGCGTAGAGGACGGAGACATCCAGCATGGGAAGGGCCCTCGAAACATTCAAGAGGATAAAAAGACAATATTGTCTTAATATACCCGCGCCCCCCACTTC
>CAZVNU010000403.1:1971-2190 GCA_964628335.1 uncultured Phycisphaeraceae bacterium | reverse complement strand
GTTGAAAAGGCGCAGGCGCTGCTGCCGCCGGGCTTGTTTGCCGATTGCTTTGAAAACAAAACCTACATCGGCATCGTGGCCTTCGGCCTAAGCGGCATCCGCCCGTGGTGGAGTCCGGCCCTGCCGCATTTGTCGAAATTCCTGGAACTCAATGTGCGCCTGTACTGTCATGACGGCAAGGGCAACTCGGGCATTTATTTCCTGTCGCTGGATTGCGAC
>CAZVNU010000403.1:0-1961 GCA_964628335.1 uncultured Phycisphaeraceae bacterium | reverse complement strand
GCGACCGCATGGCTGCGGTGTGGGGCGCCAAGTGCGTGTGGGGTTTGCCGTACACCCATGCCCATATCGCCGCAATGAACCAAGCCGACACCACCCACTTTGCTTGCCAACGCAAAGGGGAAGCGCATAAAGCCACCTACGCCTGGCGCCCCACCGCGCCGGCGACCGTGCCGGAGCCGGGAACTCTGGAACATTTTTTGGTGGACCGCTACCGCTTGTTCCTGCAAGACAAACGCGGCGTGGTGCGCTACGGCGATGTGTATCACCCGCCATATGAAGTTTCGCCGGTCCGCCTCGATGCCTGGAGCGGCGCACCCTTGGGCTGGGACAACCTGCCGGTGCCAACCCAAGCGCCGATGTCGGCGTTGGTTTGCCCGGGGGTGGCGGTGGAGGTGTTCGCGTTGAAAAATTCGGAGACAAAACCATGAATACCCTCCCTCCCCACTTCATTCATCTTTGCGGCATCCTGCAATTGCTGGTGGCATCCGCCAATATTTTTGCCTGCAAAAAATTCAACTATCCCCTGCACCTGCGGCAGCTGCCCACCGTGATGCGACAAATCTTCGTGGTGCAGAACAGTTACATGATGGCAATCCTCGCGGGCTGGGCCGCCCTGTGCTTCGGATTCACCGACGAACTGGTGTCGGGGCGCGGCCTCGGCCAAGCCATCGCCGCCTATCTGGCCCTGTTCTGGGCGGTGCGCGTGCTGCTGCAATTCTTCTACTACGACCGTGGATTGCGCCGCGCCAACCGGGTGTTCGATGTGCTGTTCATCGCGGCCGATGGCTACCTGGCCATCACCTTCGCCTTGGCCGCCCTGCTGCCCCTCTTTGGAAAGAACCCATGAACACCCTCTTCGCTTTCCTCCCCCGCCTCATCTTCTTCGCCGGTCTTGGCCAACTGGCCTTGGTGATCGCCAGCCTGGCCATCCCGCGCGTGCTGCGCTGGCGGGAAGACACCGCCAAATTGCGTCCGCTGACCCGGCAGGTGTTCTGGACCTATGCGCTGTACATCTGGAGCATCAATCTGTGCTTCGGCCTGATCTCGCTGCGCCCCGGCCTGCTGCTTGACCATTCGCCGCTGGCCTGCTGCGTCACCGGCTTCATCGCGGCCTATTGGATGGGCCGCATTTTGATCCAACTCTTCTACATGGACCGCTCGGACGCGCCCACCGGTTGGCATGTGACATTGGCGGAGGTGGCGCTGGTGGGGTTGTTCCTGTTTCTGGCACTGACTTACGGCATGGCGTGGTGGTTTAATTTCGGAAGGACCGGCGCGTGAACACCCTGACTCCCCTTTTTGAAGCGTGGCCGCGCTGGGCTTGGATGTGGGTCTTGTCCTTCGTCATTTATGCCGGCTGCAAGGTGCTCACTTGGTGGACATGCCCGGTGCGCCGCGCACCCATTTCACGCCAACTCATCTACCTGCTGGCTTGGCCGGGGCTGGACAGCGCCGCCTTTCTTGGCATCCCCCGCACCCGTGTGCCAACCCCTTTGGCGTCGGAATGGTTGTTTGCCGCGATCAAAACCATTTTTGGCTTCCTCTGCTTTTGGGGCTTGGCGCGGCGGATGCCCGCCGAACATCCCCATTGGGTAGGCTGGGTGGGCATGGTCGGCTTGATCTTCATGCTGCACTTCGGCTCGTTCCACCTGCTGTCGTGCGCGTGGCGTCAAGCGGGCATACCTGCCCCGCCACTGATGGATTGGCCGCTGGCGGCCACCAGCGTCAGCGATTATTGGGGCAAACGCTGGAACACCGCCTTCCGTGATTTCGCCCATCGCTTTTGGTTCCGCCCATTGACCCCCAAGTGGGGCGTTGCCGCCGCGACGGCAGCCGTGTTCCTATTCAGCGGCTTGATGCATGATGCGGTCATTTCCCTGCCTTCTGGCGGGGGCCATGGCGGTCCGACTTTGTTTTTCATCGCACAGGGCGCAGGCTTGTTTTTTGAACGCGGCAAATTG
>CAZVNU010000402.1:0-2201 GCA_964628335.1 uncultured Phycisphaeraceae bacterium | reverse complement strand
ATCGGCGGCACCGGGAACGCCGCAAAAGCCGATGCTTCGGGCGGCTGCCGGACGCTCCCGAACAGCGGGTCCGTCAGCAGGTGTTTGATGGCATCGATCCCGTGGGCATTCAAGTGGTCGCCATCGATGTAGAGGCAGTTGCCGTCCTTGTAGAAGACAATGCTGCCGTCTTCGATCAACGCTTCGTGCGGTTTGATCCTGACCAACCGCGCGTCCGGGGGAATGCCGTCGAAAATCCGGAAGACGGACGCCTGTCTTTCAAAGAAGACCTTTTGGGCGGAGATGCGGAACGCTTCCGGCTTGCGCCCAAGCGCGATCTCGCGGGCCGCCAATTCCGGAATCTTGTACCCCGTCTCGGGCCAGGGGTACACCAGGACGACCTTTTTGCCGGCCGCCATCAGCCTGCCGACGGTGCGGCGGACCGCCGCTTCGTACGCCGCCTCGGCCTCTTGATCCGATGCGAACGGCGTCCCGTCGTTCCGCTCCATCCGGATTCCCACGGGATGGCCCTTCTCCGCCGGACCGCACGCCTGCGTGCCGCCCTTCAACGGCAGCGCCCAACGCGCCGCCATGACCACCGTGCCGATGTTCTTGTCCGCCTCGATGAGGCCCAGCGCCTCGTCGTGGTAATTGTTTTTGGGGTTTGCGCACATGCGAAGACCGACCAGGGGAACGATCGCCGCCCGCCCGTAGAACCGGAAAGACACGCCGCGCTCCTTCGCCTCCTTCTCCATGAAGGAGACCAGCACCCGCGCGTGGCTGTCGCCCCACAGCGCGATGCTCGGGGCTTTCGACGCGTCCCCGTAGACGGAGGCCTGCGCCGCGGGGAGGGGGGGCTTCGTCAGGCCAAGGTCTTTTTGCCATGCCGGCGTTTCCCGCCTGGCCAGCGCGATTTCTTGGATTTCCGGCGCCGCCCGACTTTCAAAGCCATTGGTCTTGTGCGCCCACAGGGAGAACGCCAAAAACACGGCGCTGATGCCGGCCCAGCCGGCGAACACTTTCCACCCCTTGAACTTTTCCGCGCGCAGCGGCTGCTCCACGAACTTCCATGACAGATATCCCAATGGAATGGATGACAATCCGATCCCGACCCGCGCCCACCCGGAACTCCCTTGCGCGCTGTTTGCGCCCAGATAGGTTTCAAAGGCAAGCAACGGCCAATGCCAGAGGTAGACCGAATAGGAAATCAGCCCGATCCAGACCAAGGGCCGGCACCCCAGGATCCGCCGGGAGATCGCGCCGCTTTCCTGTCCGGCCGCGATGACCAGGGCGGCCCCCGCGCAGGGCAGGAGCGCGGCGGCGCCCGGGAACAGCGTGTTTTTGTCGTAGAACGCCATCGCGCCCGCGATCATGGACAGCCCCAGCAGGCCGGCCGCGTCCGCCTTTTTCCCATTGCCAAGCTGCGGCACCCGGAACGCCAAAAGCGCGCCGGCCAGCAATTCCCATGCCCGGTACGGGATGAGGTAAAAACATTTCGACGGCTTGGTCTGGATTTTCCAGAGGCACAATGCCAATGAACAGATTCCCAGCCCCAGCAGCAGAAAAAACAATTGCCTCCGGCTGCATTTGCAGCGCATCCCAATCAGCAGAATCACCGGGAACCCGAAATAGAATTGCTCTTCCACCCCCAATGACCAGGTGTGAAGCAGCGGCATGGCGTCGGCCGAGGCGTCGAAATAGTTCCCCGTCACATGGAGGAAATGCACATTGGAAAGCGAGTACAGCGTGTATTGGGCGCTGGCCGCCAGCGCCTTGAAATCCCACGGCGTCATCTTGAACAAACCGAAAACCAGGGTCGCCAAAAACACCGCGAACAGCGCCGGCATGATGCGTTTGATGCGCCGTTCGTAGAAGGTCTTGATGGACAGCGTGCCCTGGTCCATCTGCTTGAGCAGGATGGTGGTGATGAGGAAGCCGGAAATAACAAAGAACACATCCACCCCCACGAAGCCGCCGGGGACGAAGCTGATGCCCGCGTGGTAAAACACCACGCCCATCACGGCCAAGGCGCGCAGGCCGTCGATGTCGGGGCGGTAGTGGTGGTGGGTTGCGTGGGGGGCGGACATGGGGGGAAGGGGCGGCCTCAAAAGGGAATTTTGGACGGAAGGGTATCAAATCCGCAGCATGGCCAAGCGCGCCCAGGGCTCAGGGTTGGCGGGTCAACAGCGCACGGGCTTGTTGGAGCGCGGGTGTCCCCACCC
>CAZVNU010000401.1:0-2201 GCA_964628335.1 uncultured Phycisphaeraceae bacterium | reverse complement strand
CACGAAATAGGTGGTGTGGCCGGGCGAGGGCACGCGCAAGTTCGCGGCGGGATAGGCGGTCTTGGCCAGTTGCGCCTGCCCGGCGGCGGACAGGGCAGAAGCGCAAGCGGCGAGGAGCAGGGCGAAGGCGGGGAGGATGATGATGGGTTTCATGCGGGGAATCCTGGGAGCGCGCCTGCGCCCGGGAGCGCGGGACACCAGTCCCGCAGAAATTAAGGAATGCTTTGTTTTGAGCGGGACTGGTGTCCCGCGTTCCCGGGCGCAAGCGGCCTCCAAAAAATCACTCACTCCACCTTCACATCCTCGCACCGTTCAACTTTCACTTGCGCCTTGGCGTCGCCGTCAAATCGGTTGCCCGAAACAACCAGCCCCTTGACATCGCGCACGACGACGAACGGAACCTTGCCACGGTAGTGGTTGGCCGTCGCCTCGCCCACGAAGCGGTTGTTTTCGATGCGGATGTCCTCGTGCACCGGGGCGCCCGGCGCCAAGACCTGCGGCTCGATGGCGATGCCGCAGTTGAGGAAGGTGTTGTCGCGGATGACCATGCCGCGGACCGGGCCGGATTCCCACCAGAAGTTGGCGTCGTCCTCGATCAGGATGCCCGGCATGGTGCTGTTGATCGTGTTGCCCTCGATCAGGGTCTTGCCGCGCGAGGTGACGAGGATGCCCCGGCACGAGGCCAGTTCGAACAGACAGTTGCGCACCGTGAGGTCGGGGTACCACGACACATTGTCCACCACATCGCCCGGCGCGAAGGCCGGCGCCGGGCCGTCGAGCGTCACCAGCCACTCCTTGCGCGACGGATCGCCGGAAGCAGGCTTGCAATCCACCACCTTGCGGCGCGGATTGCCGGCCTTTTCGCGCAGGGTCTTGTGGTCGATCACCGCGATTTCATCGCCAGCGACATAAGGCTGGAAGCCGAAGGTCTGCCCCTGCATGAAGCGCAAGCGCAACTGGTTGGCGGCGGGCGCGCCGACGATGCCCAGATGGGTGCCGTGGCAGTTCATGCCATCGTCGCCGGCACCGGACACTTTGCAGTCCTCCACCAGCACCTTCCCCCGGCAATTGGAAAGGTGGAACACATCCATGCTCGCCGGGCAAACGCGGCCGGTGTTTTCGGGCGGCAGCACATCCACGCGCTGGAAGGCGAGGTTCTCGGTGAACTGGCAAACGAAGGACATGTTGGTCATGGCCTCCACCCGGCAATCGCGGAACGCCACATCCTTGCTGCGTGTGGTGTGGAAACTCATCGAATCGTGCAGGATTTTTCGGAAGCCGTAGGAACGGCCCTTGACCAGTCCCGGATTGCCCTTGGGGTGGTCGAGGCGGATTTTTCCGCCGCCCAGGTCGGTGGCGGTGGCGGTGGCAAACGGATTCCAGCGGTCCAAGCGGCGGGCCTTGCGCGTTTCGAGGTTGGCCTCCTGCGCCATCATCCAGCCGTCGCCCAGGTCGCCGGTCCATTCAAAGCGGCCGTCCTTGATTCCGTAAGTGGAGCCTTGCGCCACCTGAACCACCGAAGCCTCGGCGGCCGTCTCCAACACGGTGATTTCCGACACGCTGGGGCGCGTGAGGTCGAAGGTCAGGTGCTCGAACGCCACATCCTCGGACTGGTTCACGATGGCCTTGACCATACGGTCCGGGCCTTCCATCCGCACCACGGTCCTGAACATCCCCGCCGTATCGGAACCGGAGAAGAGCACATGTTTGCAACCTTCGACCAGGATGCCGCAGGGCTTGGGCTTGTCCCAGTGGTCGGCGCAATTGGAGACGAACCAAGGACGGGCATAGGCTCCGCCCGAAGGGAAAACATGGTCGCCGGGCATGAACTGGATGATGACCGGCTCGGCCGCCGTGCCTTGCGCGAGTGGCATCAGCGTTTCGGCGTGAAGGCCCGGCCAGATGACGATCTTGTCGCCGGGCGCGAATTGGAGCGCATTCACTTTGGACAGCGACTTCCACGGCTTGTCCCGCGCCGTGCCGGCGTTCGCATCGTCGCCATGGGCGGGGTTCACGAAATAGGTGGTGTGGCCGGGCGAGGGCACGCGCTTGTCGGCAGCGGGGTAGGCGGTCTTGGCGACCGCGGAAAGTTGCGCCTGCTGGCCGGCGGAGAGGCCGGAGGCGCAGGAAGCGAGGAGCAGGGCAATGGCGGGAAGAAAGATGGGTTTCATGCGGGGAATCCTGGGAGCGCGCCTGCGCCC
>CAZVNU010000400.1:0-2210 GCA_964628335.1 uncultured Phycisphaeraceae bacterium | reverse complement strand
GCATGGGGTTGGGTACGGGATCAGACATCCAGGTTCTTGACTTCCAGCGCATGCTCCTCGATGTAGCGGCGGCGCGGCTCGACTTCTTCGCCCATCAGGACCGAGAACAGATGATCGGCGTCGCTGGCCTGGTCCCACGACACGCGAAGCAACACGCGGTTGGCCGGGTTCATGGTGGTGTCCCACAGCTGCTCGGCGTCCATTTCGCCCAGGCCCTTGAAGCGCTTCACATCCATGCCGCGCTTGCCTTCTTCCTGCACCGCATGGAACAGGTCGCGCAGATTGACCACGGCGGTGACGCCGGGCGCCGCTTCTTCGCCGTCTTCATCGGCGGCCTTGTCGGCCTTGGCCTTGGCCACCTTGCGCTCGGCCACCACCTCGAACTTGGTGGGGGTGGCGGTGCCGGTGACGCTCTTCTCGGCGATGCGCAGATAGTCTTCGATCGACAGGTCAAGCGTGGGCAAAATCGCGAAGGCCTTGTCCAACTCCTTGACTTCGTGCAGGTCGCGGCGCATGCACACGAACTCGCATGCGGTCAAACCATCGACCACTTGATCCAGTTGCGCATCGGCCGCCACCAGCGCGTGCTTGGTGCGGAAGGCGTCCTCGTCCTCCACGCTCCAGAACCAGTGGTCGCCGATGATCTGGTCGGGGTCCTTGGCGGCGGCGCCTTCGTCGGTTTCACGGCGCACCACGGCCAGCGCGATGCGCGGCAGGCGGTTCTCATTCCGCGGATCCTTGGCGCGTGCGGCGAACAATTCCTCCAACCGCACGCCGCGGCGCTGCAGGGTGATCGACAAGTCGTTCACGCGCTCCAGGGCGCGCAGCAGGTTGGCCAAATCCTCGCCGGCAATGGTGCGGGCGAGCGAGCGGTCGGGGTTGCGCACCTGCACCGAAGCGAACTCCACGCCCAAACGGGCCAGGGTCTCGCGCATTTTCTTTTCATTGAGCACATATTCCTTCTTCTTGCCGCGCTCCATCAGGTACAGCGGCGGCTGGGCGATGAAGATGCGGCCCTGCTTGACCAGCTCGGGCATCTGGCGGAAGAAGAAGGTGAGCAGCAGGGTGCGGATGTGCGAACCGTCCACATCGGCGTCGGTCATGATGATGACTTTGCCGTAGCGCAATTTCTGGATGTCGAAATCGCCGGCGCCGATGCCGCAGGCCAAGGCCTGGATGATGGCGCGGATTTCCTCGAAGCCCAGGATCTTGTCCAAGCGCGCGCGCTCCACATTGAGCACCTTGCCCTTGAGCGGCAAGATGGCCTGCGTCACATGGTCGCGGCCGCCCTTGGCGCTGCCGCCTGCCGAATCGCCTTCGACCAGGTACAGCTCGGAGGAGGCCACATCCTTGCTGGTGCAATCGTAGAGTTTGCCGGGCAGGCCGCCGCCGTCGAGGGCCGATTTGCGGCGGGTCAGGTCGCGGGCCTTGCGGGCCGCTTCGCGGGCTTCGGCCGCCAGCACCGCCTTCTGGCAAATGCGCTTGGCCTCGGCCGGATGTTCTTCGCACCAGCGGGTCAGCGCTTCCGCCACCGACTGCGCCACCACGGTTTCCACCTCGGGATTGAGCAGCTTGCCCTTGGTCTGGCCTTCGAACTGGGGCTGGGGGATCTTGATGGAAACCACCGCCACCAGGCCTTCGCGCCAGTCTTCGCCGGACAGGGTGACGCTCTTGTCGCCGCCCTTGATGATGTTGTTTTCCTTGGCGTAATTCGACAGGGTGCGGGTCAGCGCGGTTTTGAAGCCGGTGAGATGGGTGCCGCCGTCGGGGGTGTTGATGTTGTTGGCGAAGCAGGTGATCACCTCGTTGTAGGTGTTCACATACTGCATCGCCACATCGCAGGTGATGCGCCCTTCGGCGCCCACCGCCGCCACGGTGATCACTTCGTTGAAGGCCACCTTGCCTTCGTTCTGATGGCGGATCATTTCGGCCAGGCCGTCGTTGAACTGGAAGGTTTCGCTGCGGCCGCTTTCACGCAGGTCGGACACCGAAATCTTCAGGCCCGGATTCAGGTAGGCGCGCTCGCGCAAACGGGTGGTGATGGTGTCGTAGGAGTGCAGGATGTCGCCGAAGATCTCGCGGTCGGGGCGCCACGACACCTTGGTGCCGGTGGTCTTGCGCTCGCCGATCACGCGCAACTGCTCCACCACTTCGCCGCGCTCGAAGTCGATCAGGTGCAGCTTGCCTTCGCGGGCCACTTCCACCTCCAG
>CAZVNU010000399.1:0-2212 GCA_964628335.1 uncultured Phycisphaeraceae bacterium | reverse complement strand
CGTGCCAGCGTCCCCTCCCTGACGGTCGGGGTTCCTTGACCCGCCAGCCCTGAGCGGACCCAAACCGGTATGCCGTTGACCCGGCGGTCCGTTATATTGAATTCATGTCCGGCGCTATTCCTCTGTTTTTGCTGTCCGTGTGGGTGGCCTCCCCGGCTTGGGGCGGCCAAGCCCCCGCATGGCCGGGCCTTGACACCTTGAATCACCCTTTGCCGCCGGCAGTGGATACAGACGGCGCAGACGGCGCGCAAGATGTGAAAATCCCCCCTCTTTTACGGCGACCGCCGTCGGTCAGCACCGGCGTGCCCGCCGGTCGGAATGTCGACCCGGAGTGGTTCAACTCCGTGGCTGAAAAGCCGCTGCTTGGCGAGGCGCCCACCCCGGACCCGATCAGCGCCTTTCTGCACAAAAACCTGAATGAAGAAACACAGCGCCCGATCAATGGCCTGGCGTTTCGCAGCGAAGCCGTCAGCTGGCGCAACCCGTTCAATTTGCCGGGAAGATCCGCCCAACCCACCGTCAACCAGTTTGATGCCACCGCCGCCGCCTTTGGCGGCCATCTGGACGCCAGACTCAAGGGCGTGCCGGTCACCCTCTCATTGGGCGGCCGTTTGGGCGGCGCCTATCTGTCCTCGCGCACCGCCGACAAGGACCTGCTGGCCTGGGATGCCGAAGTCATCACTGGCATCGGCGTGGTCCTTGCCCCGCGCTGGAAGTTCACCGGATCCGCCCACGGCATCTTTTTGCTGCCCGGCTTGGGCAATGACCTGACCCTTGGCAAAGGCAAATCGGGGCTGATTGATTTGGGGTTGCAGTATGATTTTTGAGGGGGAGGCCAGACTTCGGATGCGTGGCCGCTTGATTGCTTATGGAAAAGGTGCGCTTTTCTCTCCTTTTTCTGGCAATCTGGCACGATATTTGCTTCACGCAATTGGGCGTCTTTTGTTGGCGCATCTCAGCCTTTTTTTCCCATTGGAGACACGCATGGCCCGCACCCGTTCCACCCCGTCCGCCACCACCGCCGCCGCCGCACCCAAGCGCCCGAAAGCCGCGGCCAAGCCGGCAACCAAGCGCGTGTTGACCGCCAACCCCGCCGCGCCACCGTCAGAATCCATCCGCGAATTGGCCTATTTTCTGTGGCAGGCCGAGGGCTGCCCGGCCGACCGCAAAGAAGCCCACTGGCTGGCGGCCGAGGCGCAATTGCGCGGTTGATGGCGGGGATCAGGGGGGAGAGAGGTGGATGCTTTCGAGCCGGGGAGCTTGGATCTGCCCTGCGATGGCGGAGCCTCGTTTTCCCATTTTCACACCCCCACCGCCGCCGCATCCCGCCCACTCAGCATCCCGCCATCGCTGCGCACGCTGACCGTGCCGTCGCGCTTCCAGCTGCGTTCGCAGCGCGGTTCACCGCTCAGGTCGGCCACCACGATGGCATCGCCACCGATGGCAAAACGCGACACGCCGATCAGGTCGGCCAAATCTTCGGGCGCGAATTGCGCCAGGTCGGCTTTGGCGTCGGCCGGCACGGTGATCCCCAAATCCAACGGGTTGTCCACACCCAACGCCTTCTTCTGGTCCTCGATCGCCTTGGTCCAGGTTTCGCGGATGTCCATCACGCGCGCCCAGTCGGCGCACGCGGCCGTGGCGATTCCCCGGCAGCAATCGCCCTTGGGCAGGGTCATCAGATGCACGCTCTCCTCCAGGTCGTCCATCGGCAACCCCTTGAAGGCCAGCCACGCTTCGTCGGCGGTGTGCGGGCAGATGGGGGCCAGCAAACGGATCATGGATTCGGTCACGCGGTGGATGGCGTCCTGGGTGCGGTGGCGGCGGCTGCCGGCCTCACCGGTTTTGTCGCAGTACAGACGGTCCTTGACGGCGAACAAATACACCGCGCTCAGGGTGTCATTGCAGAAGTTGAATATCGCGCGCGAAATGTCGCGGAAGCGGTATTCAGCGTAAGCGGCGCGCGCGTCGTCGGTGAGTTTCACCGAGTGGGTGAGGATCCAAGCGTCGATCGAGGCGTTGTCTTTCTCGCTCCATTCATAGCGTTTGTTGGTGTCGAAGCCATCCAACACCGACAGCAGGAAGCGGATGGTGTTGCGCACCTTGCGGTATTCCTCGCCGGCCAGATTGAAGAACGAGATGTCGGCCTTGATGTCGTTCTCGGGGTTGATGCTGGCCACCCACCAACGGCACACATCGGCGCCCTGGGTCT
>CAZVNU010000398.1:0-2218 GCA_964628335.1 uncultured Phycisphaeraceae bacterium | reverse complement strand
CGGGAACCGACATCCGTCTCGGGGCACAGGTGGCGCAGCGCATGAACGGATTCGCGTACCGAGTCGGACAACTTGTTGGGTGGTGGCGATGAACCACCGGTCGCCGCCCGTTCCCCCCGTTTCCATCGCGCGATGGTGCTTGTGGCCACACCGATCCGGCGGGAAAACCGCTCGATGCCCTCACCGCGCAAGCGCATGAGTTCCAGCGCCGATTTGCGCAGCCACTCCGGCCATGGCAGCGAACGATGCGGCGAAATGGAATCCAGCAGCTGGCGGAACAGCGTGTTTTCCTTTTCGAGCAGCAACTTCTCCGCGCGAACGCGGCGGAGTTCATCGCCTTCCGTCAGTTGGACGGCACCGATCGAAACGGCGCGGGACAGTTCTTTCAAAACAAAGGGCGGTGGGATCAGCATGGTCGTAAAAAAGGAGGAGTCGGATATGAGGCGGCGTGATGGCGTGAATCAAATGGCCGAGAACCATACCGCCCCATTCGCGATCCGCTACCCTTCCACTTTGTCGCCATCGCCCCCGCACTCTCCGCAGGAACCCCGCCATGCCCACGCCCGGAACCCTCGAAGCCGTCCTGCTTGCCACCGGCTACAACGCCGCCGCCGAAGCCACCCGCCGCTCCCTGCAGCAGGTGGTCGAGAGCGCCATGCCGGAATCCGTGCGCAAGGCGGCGGAAAACGAACTGGCCGCGATCCCGGCGCATACCGCCTCCCGCGCCGAGGCGGCCAAACTGCTGCGCCAGGCCCTGGCCCAGTTCGAAGGCGCCGCCGCCGACACGGATTCCGCCGCGCCGGCCGAGGAAGCGCACACCCGCCTAACCAAGGCGCAGGCCACCCAGTTGGATGCCGACATCCTTTCCCAATTGACCCACGCGGTCGGCGGGTATTCCGCCACCGAACTTGCGCAAAAGACCGGCAAAAAACGCATCCAAGTGGACAACCGCATCCGCAAACTCCTCGCCGCCGGCAAGATCAAGCAAGTGCAGGGCACCGGCACCGCCGGCAAGGGCAATCCCAGCCGCTTCATCATCGCGTAAGAAATTTGGGCAAGCGGTGCGCGCGCCTCACCCACCCTGCCCGGCCTCCAAGATCGGCAACATCACCGCCAGCGCCACCAACCCGACCATCGCCGCCAGCAGGATGATCAGCGTCGGTTCCAGGATGCCGGCCAGGCGGGTGGCCTGCCGCTGCGCATCTTTGTCCAGGTCCTTGGCGATGCGCTCCAATATCTCCGGCAGCCGGCCCGACTGCTGGCCAAGTGCAAAGGCTTGCACCACGGTCTCTGGCCAACCGTCGACGCCGCCGAGCGCGCTGCCCAGATCCTTGCCCTTGCGCACCGCCGCTTCGCAGTGGTGCAACCCATGGCTCAAATGCCGGTTGCTCAAAGTTCCGCGTGCCACGCCGAGGGTTTCCTCAAACGGCACGCCGGCCTTCATCAGCGCGCCGATCACAAAGGCCGTGCGCGCCACCTGCTGGTTCTGGTGGATGGGGCCGATCACCGGCACTTTCAACAATTGGCGGTCGGAGAACAACCGCACCTTTTCGTTTTTGGCGGCCAGGAACAGGCCGATGCCGGCCACGACGGCCGCCAGCAGGAGGATCCACCAACCGCCGACCAACGCATCGCTCACGGCCTTGACCGCCCGGGTGATGGGGGGGAGTTCGCGGCCCATTTCTTCCAAGGTGCCAAGCAGGGTCGGCACCACCTGGGTCATCAGGAACAAGCACACCCCTAGGCCGGCGACGAACACCAGCGCCGGGTAGGCCAGGGCCTGGGTCAGTTTGCCCTTGAGTTGCTCGCCTTTTTCGCGGTAGTCCGCCAGATGCTCCAGGATGTCGGCCAACTCGCCGCCTTGTTCGCCAACCTCGACCACCCGGCAGCAGATGGCATCGAACAGCTTGCCCTCGCCGGTCGACCGCATGGCCTCCGACAGGCTGGCACCTTGCACCACACGATCGCGCAGGTTGAGCAATACGGGTTTGAATGACGCTTCGGCCTGCTTGGCCAGCAGTTCCAACGCCTCGGACAGGCGCACACCCACCGCCAGCAAGGTCGCCAGCTCGCGCAGGAACCGGGTGGTGCGCCGTTCTCCCCGCCACGCCAGCATGAACGACGGCGCGGTCTTTTGTTCGGCGATCTGCACCACCAACAAGCCCCGGTCGCGCAGCAGGTCGCGGGCCGCCCGCGGCGAATCCGCCGCCAGCACGCT
>CAZVNU010000397.1:0-2232 GCA_964628335.1 uncultured Phycisphaeraceae bacterium | reverse complement strand
GGTGGGGACACCCGCGCTCCAACAAGCCCGTGCGCTGTTGACCCGCCAGCCCTGGCATCCCCATAAGCCGGTGCAACATGCGTGTTGCACCGGCTTATGATTTTCACATGTTCAAATTCCCCATCAAATCACGCACAGCGCAAAATGCCCCTTCCGCCCAAAAAAGCCTGGGCTGCATGGTGATGTTTTTGATCCCCTTCTTCGCCGTGGGCCTCGGCACTTTTGGCTGGGGGGTGTGGCAGGCGTACCAAGGTCTGGATTCGCTGGCCTGGACCCAGGTGGAGGGGCGGGTTCAAAGCTCAGAGGTGAAATCCAGCAGGGATTCAGATGGCACCACCTACCGCTCCAAAATCACCTACACCTATGAGTGGGGGAATGAAAAGAAAAGCGGCGACCAGGTGCGCACCTCCGGCAGCATCGGCACCAGCGGCGGCGGCTTGGCGCGCGACGAGGTGGCCAGGTATCCGGCGGGCAAACCGGTGAAGGTGTTTGTGAATCCCAAGCAGCCAAAAACCGCGGTGCTGGAACCGGGCTTGGGCTGGTCGCATTTGTTCCTGCCTTTATTCGGCATGATCTTTGCCGGCGTGGCCTCGCTGTTTTTGTGGTTTGCTTTGCGGGGCGCGCGCCAGCAAAAGGCCAAAGAAGCGCAAGCGGCGGCACAACGGGCGGCGGGGGTGATTGATTTCGGGGGAGAGGATGCCACCCCGGGGCCGGAGGGTTTGGCCTGGTCGGCGCTCGACAACACCGGCAGCGCCAGTTTCCGCAGCAGCAAATTGAAGCTGCTGCCCAATGGCAACCTCCAAGTGGTGCCGACGCTTGGCATGTGGTTGTTTGCTTTGCTGTTTGGCGGGCTTGGCCTTGGCCTGCTGATCGGCTTCACCTGCTCCCTGGCCACCGAAGAACACAAGGAGTGGGGCAAACTCGTCCCCATCCTGGTGGGCGGCGCGTTTTTCGCGGCGGGCCTGCTGATGTTTTATTTCCTGCGCCAGGGCGCCGTGTTTGATGTCATGGCCCAGCGCTGCTCGCGGTTGAAAATCGGCAAACTCAAGGGACAGGAAGTGTCTTTTGCAAAGGTTGAAGGGTTGCAGGTGCTGCAATTCGAAGCCAAAAGCGACGACAGCACCTACACCAATTACCAGCTCAACCTGGTGCTCAAGGATTGCACCCGCGCCAACCTGATGACCCACGGCAACCAAGCGGCCATGGAAGCCGACGCCGACACCCTGGCGCAGGTGTTGCGGGTGCCAGTGTGGAAAAAAGGAACCTGAATGGTTTTGGAAATCGTCCGCGTATTCAGTGGGCTGCCACGACTTCACCGCGAAGCAGTGATTGTTCCTGGCCAGGGGTGAAACCCCTGGATTGAGGTTCTCGTTATTTTCCACCCCGAAGGGCATGCGCGTCAACCTAAGGGGTTGCCCGCCTTTTCAGAAATGGAGCGGACGCGCGGGGAAATGGCTGTTTGTTTGAGGCCCAAAGGGCCGTTTTTACCTTAGCCCAGCCCAACGGGCTGGGTAGGCTGTCGTGAGGATTGCGGCCTGAAGGGCCGCGCTATCGGAGGCCGTCCGTTAGCGCGGCCCTTCAGGCCGCTTTTGGCGTCTCTTCGTTTACCCAGGCCGTTGGCCTGGGCTAAGTTAGAGATGGCCCGTTGGGCCATCAAGGTTTTCCAGGGGTTTCACCCCTGGCCAGGGACAGGCGCTGCTTCACAGCGCAATGCGCGGACTGTTTTCAACATTGCTAAAGCCGCCCCTCCCTCAAAAGTTATACCGCAGCCCCACATCCGCGATCACCGCATGCCCGTTGCCGACGGTGAAATCGTTGCTGCCCGGCAGCAGCGCCACGGCGCGCACCTGGCCGGTGAGCATCCAATGTTTGTCGAGTTGGACCCCGAGCCCGGCCACCGCCTCCAGATCCCAGGCCAGCGCGCCCTGGTCGGCGTCGTGCGAGTACAGATAGGCCCCGCCCAAACGCCCGCCCAGCGACAGGACCACCGGGATGCCTTTGAGGTGGCCGTCCACATGCGCGCCAAGGGCCAGCACCGAGGCGTTGAAATTCTGCGGCGCGGGGCTGGGTGCGTTGCCACGCAATTGGAATTGGTTGTGCCAGGCCGTTACCTCGCCGCGGATGTCAAGCCCATCGACATCTTCTTTGGTCAGGCGGCTGACCCCGGCCGACAAATAACCGCCGGCCCCGCCCATGACGATGGCGTTGGCCGGGGGCGAGGGGGCTCCACGC
>CAZVNU010000396.1:0-2237 GCA_964628335.1 uncultured Phycisphaeraceae bacterium | reverse complement strand
CCAAGGCGATGTTTTCGTGGGCGGTCGGGCCGGCCACATTGATGCGCACCACATCCCCCTTGGTCTTGCCGGCCAGTTCCTTGCCCAGGCTTTCGACCAGGATGCCGGCCAGATGGCCCTTGAATTCCTTGTCGGCGCCGTTGACCAGGGCGTAGGTGGCCGGCAGGTGCAGCAGCACTTCGGCATCATCGGCGGCATTGTGGCCAGCGAGCACCTTGAGGGAAATGCCGACATAGTCGCCGGCTTCGACCGCGCCTTCGGGCGTGGTGGGGGTGCCTTGGCGCTCGCCCAGGGATTTGATTTCGGCGGTGACATCGGCGTCGGTGACGGGGAAGGCTTTTTTCTTGACTTCCAGCGTTTCAAAGGCCGGCAGTTTGAAGTCGGGGGTCACTTCGATGGTGACGGCGAAGGTCAGCGGGCCGGAGGCCGGCAGGGTCAGGGAGCCGTCCACTTCCGGGTTGCTGATGGCGTCCAGGTTGTTGTCCTTGAGCGCGGCCTGGTACGACTCGGAAACCAATTCCTTGGCCACTTCGTCCTTGATGGTGGCGCCGAACTTCTGCTCGATCAGGCGGCGCGGCGCGCGGCCGGGGCGGAAGCCGGGCAATTGGGCGAACTTCTGATAGTTGCCGTAGCTGGCGGTGATACGCTCGGCGATCACGGCCTCGGGGATCTCGATGGAGATCTTTTTGGCGGCGGGGCCGGCTTCGGTGATGGTGATGTTGAACGGGGTTGATGCGATAGCGGTGGCGGTGCTCATGACGCTCCTTGGCGAAAGTGGGTTGTGAGGAATGTGGGCTGGCGGGGAATGGCAAGTGCCGGAATCCGCCAGAAAAAAGTTGGAACCCTCCGACCCACGCCAAGCGCCGTTCCCACAACGCGCGCCGGTATCTCGGAGGGGCGGGGATTGTAAAGGCAAGTCGGGTGGGCGTGGCGGCGCTTGGCCTTGAAAAATGGGCCTGGGGTTGACCCGGGCCCATTTGGGCGCAATTCATCCATCAGCCGCAGTCCGCGTCACTTGAGGGTGATGGGCATGCCGCCTTGGTCGCTGGATTGATAGGCGGCCAAAATCACCTCCACCGCCTGCTTTGCCACTGCGCCAGACAAGGCGAATGGGGTGCCGGCACGCACGCAGGCCAAAAAGGCGGCCAGGTTTTCGCGGTGGTTGGCGTGCGAAAGGGCGAAGGGGTCGCCGGCGCCGCCGCCGTGGCCGGTGTGGTGCCCGAAGCGGGCCAGGATGTTTTCATCGTCTGGCTTGGCGTCGCGGAAAGTCCATTGCAGCAGCTGGTCTTCGAGCACTTCGGCGGTACCGTCGCGGCCGGCCACCAAGAAGCGGCGCAAAGAGCCGGGGTACATGGCGGTGGAGGCGAGCAGTTGCGCCACCGTGCCGTTGCGTAATTTGAGGCTGACCATCGCGGTGTCTTCCACCTCCATCGATTCTCCGTCGTGGCCGAAGCGGCCGGCGAAGCAGGACACCTGCGCCACCGGGTGGGTGGCTGGCGCCAGTTCAGGCTGGGCGGCGCGGGCCAGCCACAGCAGCAGGTCCACCGCGTGGATGGCTTGGTTCATCAATGCGCCGCCGCCGTCCATTTTGCGGGTGCCTTGCCAGCGGCCGGGGCCGTAGTAGGCATCATCACGCCACCACGGTACCGTGGCTTGGAATAGGGGGGCGGCGCCAAAGCGGCCATCGGCCACGGCCTGGTGCAACAGTTGCATGAGCGGTCCCATGCGCTGCTGGAAGATGGCGCCGAGTTGCACACCGTGCTTGGCGCACACGGCGATGATTTTTTCCATCCGTTCATCGCTGATGTCCAGCGGTTTTTCGCACATCACATGGATGCCCCGGCCGGCGGCGGCTTCGACCGCCTCCAGGTGGGCGCCGCTGGGGGTGGTGACGCACAGCACATCGGGCTTTTCAGCCTCGAGCATGGCTTCAAGGGCCAGATAAGGCCGGCCGCCGTGTCCGGTGCAAAAAGCTTCGGCGGTGCCCGGGCTGCGGGCGCAGGCGCCGACCAGTTCGGCACCTGGAATTTCCTTGATGGCGCGGGCGTGGAAGGCGGCGATGCCGCCGCAGCCGGCGATGGCCAGGCGCAGAGGTGTGCTCATTGGGGTTTCACTCCGAGGGAGGCGAGAAAATCGCGCGAGGTTTGGGCGCCCAGCAAAAAGGCTTCAACCGGGTCATTGCCTTCTTGCGAACCTCGCCCGTGCGGCCCGGTGGCCAACACGGCCGCCGAGCGGGC
>CAZVNU010000395.1:0-2255 GCA_964628335.1 uncultured Phycisphaeraceae bacterium | reverse complement strand
TCCCTAAATGTCCACCAAACGCGACTACTACGAAATCCTCGGCGTTGAGAAATCCGCCTCCGCCGACGCGATCAAAAGCGCCTACCGCAAGTTGGCGATGAAGTTTCACCCGGACCGCAATCCGGACAACAAAGAGGCCGAGACCAAGTTCAAGGAATGCGCCGAGGCGTATGAAGTGCTTTCCGACGACGCCAAGCGCCGCCAGTACGACCAGTACGGCCACGCCGGCATGCAGGGCCAGGCCGGCCATGACTTCTCGCACATGAACCCGCAGGACATCTTCTCGATGTTCAGCGACCTGTTCGGCGACCTGTTCGGCGGCGGCCAGCGCGGGCGCGGGCGCCAGCAGCAGCAAGGGCCTTCGCGGGGCTACGACTTGGAATACCAAATCGCCATCACCCTTGAAGAAGTGGCCAAGGGCAGCAAAAAAGAACTCCGTTTCACCCGCTCGGACAACTGCGACACCTGCCACGGCTCCGGCGGCAAGGCCGGCACCCAGCCGGTCACTTGCCAGCAGTGCGGCGGGCGCGGCGCGGTGCTGCAGACCATGGGCGGCATGTTCCGCATGCAGACCACCTGCCCGCAGTGCCAAGGTCAGGGCAAGCGTTTCAAGGAAGCCTGCACCGATTGCGCCGGCCGGGGCCGCAAGCCCAAGAGCGTGGTGCTGGAGGTGAACATCCCCGCCGGCATCCGCGAGGGCCAGCACATCCGCCTGGCCGGCGAAGGCGAGCCCGGCGCCCACGGTGGGCCGCGCGGCGACCTGCATGTGGTGGTGACGGAAAAAGCCCATGCCGTCTTCGAGCGCGAAGGCGATGACCTGTGGATCCGCATGCCCATCGGCTTTGCCCAGGCGGCCCTTGGCGCGGAAATCAAGGTGCCGACCATCGACGGCGAGACCACCCTCAAAATCCCCGCCGGCACCCAAAACGGCGACGAACTGTCGGTCCACGGCGCCGGCCTGCCCAATCTGCGCACCCACTACAAGGGCGACCTCAAGGTGGTGGCGCACATCCCGGTGCCGAAAAAACTCTCGGCCAAGCAGGAAGAATTGCTGCGCGCCTTTGCCGGAGAAGAAGGCCAAAGCGTCAAGGAAGCGGCCGGCATCTTCGGCTTCAAGAAGCGCAAAAAATAATCCGCCATGAAAATCCCCAATCCATTCAAGAAAAAAAACATGAACGACGAAACCCCCGACCTTGATGCCCCTGCCACCGACGCTGAAACCGCGCCTGAAGGCACTCCCACCGCCGAACTCTCAGCCGAAGAAAAACTGCAGGCGCAAATCGCCGACATGGAAAACCAAGTCGCCGCCTTGCAGCAGAAAATCGGCCTTGGTTTGGCCGATTACCAGAACCTCGCCCGCCGCGCCCGCATCAGCGAGCAGCAGGCCCGCGACGGCCAGACCCGCACCATCGCCATGTCGCTGGCCAGCGTGCTGGACCATTTCGACCAGGCCCTGAAAATCGATTCCGCCAAAGCCAGCGCCGCCGATGTGCTCTCCGGCGTTTCGATGGTGCACGGCGAATTGATCAAGGCACTGGCCTCGTTTGGCGTCTCGCGCATCGAAGCCAAACCCGGCGATGCCTTTGATGCCAACGCCCATCAAGCCTTGATGAAGATGAAGGCCGAAGGCGTCAAGGAAGGCGAAATCGCCCTGTGCCTGCAAACCGGCTACCGTTTGGGCGAGATGATCATCCGCCCGGCGCAGGTGGCGGTGGCGGAGTAACAATTCCCATGTCCCCGAGCTCGCGATCGGGGCTCGTTCCAAGGAGGCGGCGCAAGCGCCGCACTGACACAATGCCCACCTACGACTACACCTGCTCCGCCTGCCACCATGCCTTGGAAGAATTCCAAAGCATGTCGGCCAAACCGTTGAAAAAATGCCCCAAGTGCGGCAAAAACACCTTGGAACGCGGCATCGGCGGCGGCAGCGCGCTCATTTTCAAGGGCAAAGGTTTCTGGCAAACCGACCGCAAGGGCGCGCCTGCGCAAAAAACCAATGAACCTGATGCGCCCAAGCCACCGGCAGGTTGTGGCGGCGGTTGCGCCTGCCACCCGAAGAAATAAATCCCCTGCGAAAACGCGGCGCCGTCCGCGTTTTTCTTTGCCCCCATTGCGGTCCCACGCACAACGCAATGCCGCCGAGCCATCCGTGGCACCCCGGCTTCACCTTTACAATGCCCGGATGGATCCCGCCCTGCAAATCATCCAAGCCAAACTCGCCGCCGGCCAACGCTTGGACTTCAACGATGGTTTGG
>CAZVNU010000394.1:0-2258 GCA_964628335.1 uncultured Phycisphaeraceae bacterium | reverse complement strand
TAGATGCCTTGAACGCGCTGGATTTTGCAGCGCGGGCAACTGCGATCCAAGGTGGCGATGGTGGACATTGGGAGCCCGGTGTGTCCGTAGGTGAAATTGATGTTGCAGCGTGGGCAGTGGGCGCACAGGTCTTGGCGTGGGTGGTTCATCCACCACTCCTTTCATCATTGGTAAGTTGGCGCAATAAATCTGGCAAATAGCCGCACGCCTCCCGGCCTGTTTTTGCTTCATAGAAATCACAAACAGCATCCACTAAGTTTTGATGCTCATTCCCAGCCCCCTTATAGGCGCGCTGAACCCGCTCAACCTCATCTAACAAGGCCAACACATCAATGCTGGTCCAGTTGCCTTGGTCGATGCGGGCGCGGTAGTCGGTGATTTGGTCGGCGGTGATGGGCATGGGGTTGGGTCAAAAAGGGGTGCGAATGCATGGATGTTGAAAATTGGGCAGCCATCTTCTTCACTGTGACTGGCTTTTTTCATTCTTACGAGGCAGATGATGTGATCCGCGGCCTGCTTATTGGTGCATTTCCATTCGTCAGCCAACTGCGGCACGCTCATCCAGATTGATTTGTATTTCTCTTTTTTGCGCCTCATTGCCCCACCTCGCTTTCCAAGGCGAATTCCACGCCCATCGGAAGGGAAAAGTCGCATTCAATAGGTACGCCTTCAAATTCCATCCCAAGACCGGCACTGCGTGGTCGCCAAACCACCATTTGTTGCTCAGACAGAATGGCGCGTATCAATGCTGACGACACTCTGGCCTTGATGGGTGACCCGCGCAGCATGGTGTGGGCGCGCAGGCTGGCGCAGAAGGTTTCGAGTGGGGTGGACTTCATGATTTCAGAATCCGATCAATTTCAAAGAAAATTTGCGCTTGCTTGGGCGTGTATTGGTCGCAGTTGTCGTTCAGCGGCCCACCTATGCAGAAAATAAGACCATGGATTTTTTCTTTGGCTTGGTTGTGCCGTCGGATGGTCCGGCGCATTTTTTCGATGCGCATTTGCTGCTTGGCGATGAGGTCGTTGGTGGTCACTTTCCCCCCCCTTCCACCAGCTTGAATCCGACCACCCAAACCCACGGATTGGAAGCCCAAGACTTCTCACCATTGATGGAGGCCCATAGGTGATAAAACTCATGTCTTGCGAATTCCAATTTTGCCCAGTCGTTAGGTAGGTTCGGCGGAACAT
Organism: uncultured Phycisphaeraceae bacterium; assembly: GCA_964628335.1. Lineage (GTDB taxonomy): Bacteria > Planctomycetota > Phycisphaerae > Phycisphaerales > Phycisphaeraceae > CANIYR01. Next base: position 1,068 of record CAZVNU010000394.1, on the reverse strand, counting down.
GGACGCCTTCACACATCGCATCCATGCCGCTGATCTCCTGCAATCTCTCAACGCGCACACCGGTGATTTCGAGGTTGATTCGGCTAGCCCATCGGGGCATGTGGATGGATGGCTTGCAGCGTGATGTGATTTTGTCATCGCCATCCACCCACTCAATGATTTCATCGGTGGCCGGGTAGTGACAGGCATAGCCCTTCCCGGTGCCCCAATCAGTATCTTCACGCTCGACGCCGTCGGCGTGTATCGGCTGGAACGATTCCCGCACCCACAGGCGGTCGCCGGGTTGGCCGTAGGGGCACGGGAATGCGTCTGGTGGTATCGGCTGGTGTTTCACCACCCGCCGCGTCTGCGTCTTCCGGCCGTCAAGGATGGCGCGCACCATCGGCGCACTGAAAAGGATTGGGCGCTCTTTCACTTGCCACCTCCCTTCTTCTTCGACTTGCGCTCATCCTTGGCTCGGGCCATCGCCTCCGACGCATCTTCAGCCACTGTTAAGCCAGTTCCGCATGCGCAGCCGCGTCCCTCGTTCTCCGGGCAGTTGGCCGGGTCGGCGCTGCATTCCTTCGGCTTGTCGAAGCACGCCATGCACTTCGTCAGCCCCCAGATTGCCACCTTCCCGCACACCTCACAGCCGGGCGGTTCTTCCTTCTGGCGCGCCTCCTGCGCGCAGATGTCACAGGCATCCTCCCCGTAGGGGTTGCGGGTGACCGCCACCCGGCCGCATTGGCATTCCTTGGGGAAGTTGTCGAGGGCGCCCTTGACGACGGCGGCCATGTTCAGCAGGGCTTTGCGGCTGAACTTCGCCCGGAAGGTGTGGATTTCGCCGAACTGCTCAAGTTTGTCGCCCGCGCCCACGCGGTAGGCGGACTGCACGCAGACCAGGGCGATTTCGCAGGTCGGGCGGTCGTTTAGGATGATGTGGTTGGTGAGAATGGTGTCGGTAAACATTGGGTCCTTTCGTTTGTGGGAGGCAGCGCGGCGGGCCGCCGCGTCTACTTTTTTTATTCAGGAAGTCAGCCGGTATTCGTGGTTCTTCACTTTGATTTTGTGCCCTCGATCACGCAGGTC
>CAZVNU010000393.1:0-2259 GCA_964628335.1 uncultured Phycisphaeraceae bacterium | reverse complement strand
GCGCGGCATGACGCGCCGAAGGTCGTGGCGGGGTTCCTTGACCCGCCAGCCCTGCCATCACCTGCCAGCCCTGCTCGCAAGAGGTGTTGGTTGAAGTAGAATGCAGGCATCCCCACAAGGAGAAACTCCATGACCTACAAGGCTCATTTCGACGGACATGCCATCATCTTGGACGAGCCGGTGGCGCTTGCGCCGGGGCAGGAAGTGGAGGTTGAGGTATTTGCGCCCGTTTCCCCAAGTGTGCGCACAGCCGAACGGGTGAAATACTTTGGGATTTTCAAGGACATGCCCGTGGATGGGTGCAAGTACGCTGAAGATTTGCGCTCTGAATGGGAAGGGCGTCCGTGAAATTTCGAGGATTGGGGGCGCCTCAAATGCATTCCGCTTCCCACGCGCAGCGAAATGTTTGGGATTTCTCCCGTCAATCTTTGGTTTTGATTCCCATGACCCACCTCCCCAAAATCGGCCACGGCTTCGACCTCCATCGCCTTGAACCCGGCCATTCGCTCATCGTCGGCGGCGTGGCAATTCCCCATGACCGCGGCTGCGTGGCCCATTCGGATGGCGATGTGGTCTATCACGCGGTGGTGGATGCCATCTTGGGCGCGCTGGGGCAGGAGGACATCGGCCAGCTGTTCCCCGACAACGATCCCAGGTGGCAGGGTGCCGACTCATCGCTGTTCGTCAAAGAGGCGGCCTTGCGCATGCGGGCGGCCAAGATGGCGATTGGCAATCTGGACATCACGGTGGTTTTGCAGCGGCCCAAACTGGCGCCGCACAAGGCGCAGATCAAAACGAATTTGGCGCGGTTGCTCGGTTGCGTGGAGGCGCAAGTGAACATCAAGGGCAAGACCCACGAGCAGGTGGACGCGGTGGGGGAAAACCGTGCCATCGCTTGCCATGGGGTGGTGCTGCTTACTTCGGCGGATTGACCAGCACGCCGTAGGTCACCACGCCGTCGTTGTTGTGAAGTTTGCCCGGCTCTTCGTTGATGCGCAACAGGATGGCGTTGTATTTGCCCAGCACCTCGTACACAAAGGGTTTTTCCCGGGTGTGGTAGGGCACTTCCGCCAGCAGTTTGACGCTGCCGTCGGCTTTCAGGCCGCGAATGGAGAGGCAATGCACCTTGCCGCCCTCGGCCGGGGTATCCGGCGAGAAGCCGGTGGGGCGGGTCCAAGCCCGCCAGGCGCCGGATTGGTAGCGCAGGGTGATTTGGGTGCCCATGGGGAGATGTCCCAAACTGGTGCCCATTTCGGCTTCGGAATTGATTTCAACCGGCTTTTCGACCGGGGCGCTCGGCGCCACCGGCGCGGGTGGGGCGGTCGCAACGCGGTTTGGCAGCGGGGCGGGCGTGAATTGGCCGGCGGGAGCCACCGGGTTTGGGGCCGGGGTTGGGGCCGGGGTTGGGGCGACCCATGCGGGTTGGACCGGCGCCACCGGGGCGGTTGGGGCGGGTTGGCGGGCGGCATTCTCCCGCAGTTTTTTGCGCCGCTGGTCCTCGATTTCCTGGCGCCATGAAGAGACGACCAGGGCGACGATGATCGCGACCAGGATCAGCAAGGCCACGCCGACTTTGGCGGTGGTCATCACGGTTTTGACCTTTTTCTCGTCCCGGGTCTGGCGGGCGTAATACTGGGCGATGAATTTGTGGGTTTCGCGCACTTCGGGCGAATCGTCCATTTTGCCGGCCTGCTTGATCTCATGGTAGGCCTCGTGCCACTGGCCGCGCATGGCCAGGCCCTGGGCGGCGCTGAGTTTGTTCTCGGCTTCCTGGAGGGCGGCCAGGCAGCGTTTGAGCAGGGCGTTGATCTCCGGATCGTCGCGCACGATGGCGCGCGCCTTCATCAGGCGGCGGATGGCGTGGCGGGTGCGGTTGCCGCGGGTTTGGCCGTCGCCCTCGGTGTTGTGGATGAGGTCGGGGATCACCGCCTGGGCTTCGTAAAACAATTTCCCGGCATTGTTGAGCGGGCTGTGGATGGCCGCGATCAGGCGGTCGTAACCGTAGATTTTTTTGCGGTAAGGCTCGATCTTTTTGAGCTCATGGGCGGCCTTGCGCAGCTTTTTCGCCTGGACAAGGGCGAGAATGGTGCGGGTCGAGGTTTTGAGCGCGTCTTGGGCCATGGGAAAAGCGGGGGCGTCGGGGCGGTTTGGAGAGGCGGAATTGTAGCGTTCTTGGGGTTTTTCCAAGGGGAGCCCGCATTGGTCCCAGGGCTGGCGGGTCAACAGCGCACGGGCTTGTTGGAGCGCGGGTGTCCCCAC
>CAZVNU010000392.1:0-2272 GCA_964628335.1 uncultured Phycisphaeraceae bacterium | reverse complement strand
CATCACGCCCACCATGCTGGAGGGCGTGATGGGGCAGGAAATCCACGCCGCCTACACCGCCACCAAGGGCGCGATGAACACGCTGACCAAATCCATGGCCCTGGACTACGCCAAGCACGGCATCCGCGTCAACGCCGTGTGTCCGGCCGGCACCTGGACCCCGATGCTGCGCAAATGGGCCAAAGAGCAACCCGATCCGGCCGGCATTGAAAAATACCTCGATGAAATCCATCCGTTGGGCTACTGCCCGGAAGGTGATGTGATCGCCGACGCCAGCGTGTTTTTGCTCTCCGACAAGGCCCGCTTCATCACCGGCTGCATTCAGCATGTGTCGGGCGGGGCGGAGTTGGGCTACCGCAGAATGTAGCGCGGCTTCATAAGGTTCCCCGACCAGCCGCGAGGGGGACACGGTGCAAGTTTGAGTTTGTTTCATCTTTCGTTCCCCCTCCCTGCGGGTCGGGAAACCTTCACTCCCGCGCAACCCCAAAACACCATGATCACCCGCATCTCCACCCGCGACCTTAGGTTCCCCATCGGCTCCGGCCACGGCTCCGACGCCATCCACCGCGACCCCATCTATTCCTATGCCAACATGCAACTGCATGACGACTCCGGCCTCATCGGCAGCGGCCTGGCCTTCACCCTTGGCGAAGGCAACGACCTGGTCTGCCGCGCCGCCGAGTTCTACGCCCAGCGCCTGATCGGCCGCGACATCGAAGAAGTGATGGCGCAATTCGGCAAGCTCCAGAAGGAAATGGCCGACGAGCAGCAGTTCCGCTGGCTTGGCCCCCACAAGGGCGTGGTGCAACTGGCGCTTGCCAGCGTGACCAACGCCTGCTGGGATCTGTGGGCCAAGAAGCGCGGCGTGCCCCTGTGGCAGCTGCTGCTGGACCTCACCCCCGAGCAGTTGGTGGCGACCCTGGACTTCTCCTACCTCGAGGATTATCTGGTCGAAGCCGACGCATTGGCCATCCTGCGCGCCGCGCAACCGACCCGCGCCTCCCGCATGGGCGTGGTCAAGACCGGCTACACCGGCTACGACACCTCGATCGGTTGGTTCAACTACTCCGACGAACTGGTGCGTGAAAACTGCAAGAAGGCGGTGGCCGCCGGCTTCACCGCGATGAAGCTCAAGGTGGGTTCCAAGGAGGCCGCCCGCGACATCCGCCGCGCCAACATCGTGCGCGAGGCCGCCGGCGACAAGATCCGCGTGATGGTGGACGCCAACCAGCAGTGGACGCTGCCGCAGGCCATCGCCATCTGCAAGGACCTGTTGCCGATGAACCCGTTCTGGATCGAAGAGCCGACCCACCCCGACGACATCCTGGCCCACAAGACCCTGGCCGACATCATCGGCGCCCACCGCGTGGCCACCGGCGAGCATGTGCCCAACCGCGTGATCTTCAAGAACTACCTGCAACTCAAGTGCATGGGCTTCTGCCAGGTCGACGCCGTGCGCGTGGCCGGCGTGTCGGAATTCCTGGTCATCAGCCTGATGGCGAAGAAGGCCGGCATCCCGGTGGTGCCGCATGTGGGCGACATGGGCCAATTGCACCAGCACCTGGTGCTGTTCAACCACATCGGCATGGGCCATGAGGCGCTGTTCCTCGAGCACATCCCGCACTTGAAGGCCCACTTCGTCAACCCGGTCAAGGTGCAGGGCGGCGTGTACGCCACCCCGCAGGAAGCCGGCGCAGGATGCGATTTGAAATGAATGGCGGAATTGCGCCCGCCGAAAAAACAGGCACGCCAAAAAAACAAGCGGTTCGGGATTGGCTTTCCCCGCAAGAAGTCATACAATCCCGCGCCGCTTTTCCCGTTTTCCATGACTTGTCCCGAATTTCCCCATGGCCCACCCCGCGTCCGAACCCATCCTGCGCCTTGTCGGCGTCTCCAAACGCTACCCCGGCACCTTGGCGGTGAACGAGGTGGATTTCGAGGTGCTGCCCGGCGAAGTGCATGCCCTGATGGGCGAAAACGGCGCCGGCAAGTCCTCGCTGATGAACATGATCGCCGGCTCGTTCAACGACTACACCGGCGATATTTTCCTGCGCGGCGGCAAAGTGGAACTGCATTCGCCGGCCAAGGCCAAGGCGCTTGGCATCGCCATGATCCACCAGGAATTGAGCCTGGCCCAGCCGCTGTCCATCCTTGAAAACATCCTGGCCGGCCGTTTGCCCAAGAAGGCGGCGATTTTTCTTGACCGCGCTGCGGCCGAAGCCGAAACCAAGCGCTGCCTGCCACGGGTCAAGGTCAAGCCCCACCCGTTGCA
>CAZVNU010000391.1:2004-2276 GCA_964628335.1 uncultured Phycisphaeraceae bacterium | reverse complement strand
CTGTGGATCAGCCGCCTGCTGCACCTTGGCGCCGCCGGTTTTTTGGCCGCCTTGGTGCTGGCCGGCAAACCATTGGGGCCGGCCTTCGCCCTGGCGGCGGCCGGCGCGGGCGCCCTGCTTGCCCTTGAACACATCTTGGTCGCCTTGGACGCCAAAAAACATCTGCCGATGGCTTTTTTCACCCTCAACGGCATCATCAGTCTGATCCTTGGCGCGGCCGGCGTTTGGGATTTGCTGCGGTCGTAAGCTGGATTATTTACGGTTGATTTTGC
>CAZVNU010000391.1:989-1994 GCA_964628335.1 uncultured Phycisphaeraceae bacterium | reverse complement strand
CGCCACCTTGGCTGCTCCCGGCTCTTTCTTAGACGCCTTCTCCGGCGCCTGCTTGGGCGCTTTTTCCACGGCTTTTTTCGGCGCCAAGTGCTGTTTGGGGAAAGAGGCCAAATCCCACAACAATGAACTGCGCCGCCACACGATGCCATCGGCCAGCTGGCGGCGGCGCTCCAACGACCAATCCTTGAGCACCCCGTTGATTTCCTGCCGGTTGAAGGCCTCCGGATCGTAATCTTCGGCCCACTCCAACATCTCGGGATCGGCCTCGTCAGGGTTGGCCAGCGCGGCGGCCAGTTCCATGTGACCCGGGGCTCCGCCGCAATCCTCCATCGGGCCGTTGCGATCGCCATCGGTGCAGGCGGGATACACCATCCCGACCTTGGGTGCCCCCACCGACACCACCGTGATCTCATGCATCCAGTCATCACCCAAATCGTATTGGTAACGCAGCGTGGCTTTGGCCGCGGGGCAGACCGCAGCCAGCACCAGTTCATGCGAATTCTTGCCGCTGCCCAAATCAAACACCGGGTCGGCCGCATACAGCTCGCCGCGCTTGCCGGCGGCAGGATCATGGATGATGAATTGGTGCAGGTGACCGTTGTGCCAGCCAAAGGCGATCTGGATCACCTCGTGCAATTCCGCCAGCGTCAAATCGCTTTGCACCGCCAGGTCGCGCCACAAGGCCGGCTCGATGTCGGCCAGCACCACGCGCAGCACATGGATCGAAGCTGGGGCGTCTGCCGCTAATTTGAGGGGGGATTGAGCCATGGGGGAAGGATAAAGGAGATTGCCCGCCGACTGTAATGCTTCCCCCACCCCGGCGTCCCTCCTGCTTCCTCCCCCATCGCGTCAACCAGGTCTTCCATGCGCACCCCGATTCCTTGCTTACCGTGGCTCTTGTTGCTGGCCATGGGCTGCCAATCCACCGCCGCCCGCCCACCGGCAGCGGCCAACGAAGCCCATGTCTCCCCCGCCGGGTCCAACCGCTTCAACGACGGTTCGCGC
>CAZVNU010000391.1:0-979 GCA_964628335.1 uncultured Phycisphaeraceae bacterium | reverse complement strand
GCTCAAGGCGGCGCTGGCGGCCGAGCGGCATTTCCACATCCGCCATCCCGGCCAACCCTTCCGCATCCATCTCCACGGCGGCACGTATTTCCTGGATGCCCCCATCAGCTTGGGGCCGGAAGATTCCCACACCGTCTTTGCGGCCTGGCCGGGGGAAAAACCGCTGCTGCTTGGCGGCGAAAAAGCCGCCCTTGGCCAAGGTGCCGACGGCGCATGGCGCATCGACTGCCCGGCCCCGCCCGAGCATGTGCTGATCAATGGCACCACCCGCCCGATGGCTTGCGAACCCGACCAGGGCTTCTTCCGCATCCATGCCATCCACCGCCAGTTGCTGGCCGATGGCAGCGAAGAACACCACATTCAGGTGCAAGGGCAAGACCTTGCCGCACTCACCGCCTTGTTCGCCCAAGGCATTGCCGGCGCGCGGGTGGAAGTGCTGCACAAGTGGGATACCACCCTCGAGCCCGTGTCCGCCTGGGATGCCGCAGCAGGCGTGCTGGTGACGCGCGGCAAGGTCTGCAAACCGTGGAATGCCCTGCTGCCGGGTTGCCGCTTGCGCATTTGGAATGCACCCGGCGGCTGCGATGCGCCTGGCGAATGGCTTTGGCAAAACGGCGCCGTGCGTTACCTGCCCAAACCGGGTGAGCGCCTCGAACAGGCGCAAGCGGTGATTCCGCACGTGCGGCAATGGGTGCTCATCGAAGGCCGGGGCGAAAACAACCGGTGGGCGCAGGACATCCACTTCCTGGGTTTGGATTTTGCCGGCACCACCACCGAATTTCCGGCGGGCGGATTTCCGCCCGGCCAGGCGGCGCAATCCCGCGAGGCTGGCGTGATGGCCAAAGACGCCCGCAACCTGTCCTTTGACCATTGCGCCTTCCGCGAAACGGCCGAGTACGGCCTGTGGCTGCGCCAAGGCTGCACCGATTGCCGCGTGACCCGCTCCACCTTTGAAAACCTTGGCTCCGGCGGCGTGCGC
>CAZVNU010000390.1:0-2293 GCA_964628335.1 uncultured Phycisphaeraceae bacterium | reverse complement strand
CCCGCCGGATTTGCGGGTGGGGACACCCGCGCTCCAACAAGCCCGTGCGCTGTTGGCCCGCCAGCCCTGTCTGGCCACCCCTCTGCCCGCTCATTGCGCCAGGCGGTAATCCAACATCACATCGTCGCCGAGCCGCTCAACCTGGTGCAGGTGCAAGGGCAGGGCCTGCGCCATTTTTTCAACGCTTGGCCCGTAGGCCGGCGGGGCGCCGGCCCCCAGCACCTTGGGCGCCACAAACACCAGGCATTGATCCACCAGTTGTTGGCGCAACAAGTGGCCGGCCAAGCCGGCCCCGCCCTCGACCAGAACCCGGCTGGCAGCATGGGTTTGTGCCAAATGGGCAAACAGGGGGCGCAAAGGTAGCGGTGGCATCGGGCCGCCGTCGGCCCGCAGGGCCGGGTCTTGTGGCAACCCGAAAATTTCCACCCCGCGCGCCCGCAGCACCGCCGCCCGTGCGGAATCCGCCTGTGCGCCGCCGCAGGCGATCAGCACCGGCGGGCCGTTGTCGTTGAGCAGTGCTGCGTCATCCGGCAATTTCAATGTGGGATCGACCACCACCCGGCGGGCCGTCCGCTTCACATCGACGCCGCGGGCGGTCAGCAGCGGATCGTCGGCCAAGGCGGTGCCGATGCCCACCATCACGGCATCGCACACCGCCCGCAATTCATGCACGCGCAGCCGCGAAAGGTCGTTGGAGATCCATTGGCTGTCGCCGGCCAGCGTGGCGGTGCGGCCATCGAGGGTTTGCGCCCATTTGAGGGTGATCCACGGCAGGCCGGTGGCGCAGCGCTTGAAAAAGACTTCGTTGAGGGCTTGGGCCTCCGCTTCCAGCAGCCCGACCTCCACCACCACCCCGGCGGCGCGCAATTGGGCCAGCCCGCCGCCATTGACCCCGGCAAAGGGGTCGCCGGTGGCCGCCACCACCCGCTTGATGCCGGCGGCGATCAGGGCGTTGGCACAGGGGGTGGTTTTTTTGCCAGAGTGGGCGCAGCAAGGTTCCAGCGTGACATAAGCCGTTGCCCCTTCAATGTTTGATCCGGCGCGATGGGCGTCGCACAAGGCCGCCGCTTCGGCATGGGGGCCGCCGAATTGGGCGTGGTGCCCCGCGCCGATGACTTGGCCGGCGGGCGAAACCAAGACGCAACCCACCTGCGGATTGGGTTCCACCCTGCCCAGCCCCAAACGGGCCAAGTCCAGCGCGCGGCGCATATGGCGAGAGTCGTCAGGGGAAAAGGACATGGGGGGAGTATAATCCGCCCCCTTCTTAGGAGAAACTTATGAAAAAATGGATCAAATACGGCGTGTTGACCCTCCTGGTGCTGGCGCTGCTCGGCGGCGTGGCCCTGATGGTGGGGCTGGACAGCGCCATCCGCGCCGGCACCCGGGAAGGCATCAAGTTCGCCACCCAAACCGAAACCAAGCTGGACAAAGCTAGCCTGGGCCTGCTGTCGGGCAACCTCAAACTGTCCGGCTTGGACATCAAGAATCCGCAGGGTTTCGAGGCCGGCTCCTCTTTCGTCAAGCTGGGCAAGAGCGAGGTGCAGGTGCAGCCGATGTCGCTGGTCTCCGACCAGATCGAGGTGGATGTGGCCAGCATCGACGGCCTGGAATTTTCCTATGTCCAGCCGGCCGAAGGCAAGGTCAACTACGAGGTGATCATGGCCAGCATCAACCGCCTGCTGCCGGCCGAAGATGGCAGCGCGCCCAAAGAAAAGCCGCAAGGCAAGCAAAAAGCCATCCATGTGGGGGAGATTTTCTTCACCGGGGCCAAGATCCATGCCAGTGTGGCCCAAGTCGCCGGCATCACGGTGCCGGGCGCCCCGGTCAAAGTGACGGTGCCGCTGCCGGATTTCAAGATGGAGAACCTGCAAGTCACGGACGGCATGCCCGAATTGACCGCCAAGATCATCCAAGAGTTGGTGGTTCAGGTGGTCAAGCAGGCCCCGGCCATCGGCAAGGCCGTTGCGGAAAGCGCCAAGAGCAATGTGGATGTCAAGGGCGTGACCGATGCGGCCAAGGGCATCGGGGATCTGTTCAAGAAGAAGAAATAAATTGCACTTGGAGTGGCCGGAGGCCAACAATTTCAATCTCTGACAGAACCATTACCGCGCCAATAGATTGGACTTTTCCTAAAGATCCTGACGCAACGACGGCCGGTTGGGTGGAAGCCAATTGGAGCGGGATTCATGGCCCAATTTTGTCAACCTGACCATTGCCCATGAATCCACGCATAAAAAGTGGGCTCTTCCGGGATTTCAGTGGGTAGCCGTCGGGCAGGGTAGCAGGCGCATGT
>CAZVNU010000389.1:0-2302 GCA_964628335.1 uncultured Phycisphaeraceae bacterium | reverse complement strand
GGCCAGGCCACCAGCATGGCCACCTGCTTGGACAGGGGCAGGCCGGCCAGGCGGCCGGCCAGCGGGCGGGGGATGGGGAGGGGGGCGGACATGAAAGTAGTAGACGCGGCGGCCCGCCGCGTGGGAGGGGATGGGGAGGAGGACGGCGTCCGTGGGAAATTCCGCGCGTGTCGGTCCGGCCAAGCGGGAGCGGACGCGGCGGGCCGCCGCGTCTACTTTACTTGAATGCGCGGATCGACCCAGACATAGGCGATATCCACCAACAGATTGAAGCACACCAGCAGCGTGGCATAGACCATCACCACCCCCAAAATCAAAAACGGATCTTTGTTCTGCACGGCGGTGACGAAATCGGTGCCGATACCCGGGATGTTGAACAGTTTTTCAACCACAAACGAGCCGGTCATGGCCGCCGCCGCCGCCGGCCCCAGGAACGAGAGCACCGGCAGGTAGGCCACCTTCATCGCATGGCGCAGCAGGGCCTGGTCGTGCGAGAGACCTTTGGCCCGCGCGGTGCGGATGAAATCGCTGGCCATCACCTCGGCCAGCCCCAAGCGCACCAAGCGGGCGATGTAGGCCGCCGGTCCCAAAGACAGGGTCAGGGCCGGCAAAATCAAACTGGCGGGGTTTTCCCAGCCGCCGGTGGGCAGGCCCAACACCGCCACGCCAAAAGCCAACAGCACCGAGCCGGTGACGAAGGAAGGCAGCGAGACGCCGATCAACGCCAGCGCGGTGGCGCCCCATTCACCCAGACTGTGCGGCCAGAGCGCACCGATGATGCCGGCGCCCGAGCCGATGACCAAGGCCAGCGCCAGGGCCGTCAGGCCCAAGCCGGCCGACACCGGCAGGCCGGTTTTGAGCACATCGGAAACCTGGGTGGTTTCATAGACGATCGACGGCCCGAAATCGCCTTGGGCGGCGTTTTTCACATAGTGGTAGAGGAAGTGGCTGGGCCCTTCGTCCAAGTGGTATTGCGCCTTGATGGCCTTGGCGGTGGCCGCCGGCAGCTTCTTGTTGCCTTCGCGCTCGGTGGGGTCGCCGGGCATGGCCCACACCATGGCGAAAGAAATCAAAAGCACCGCCATCAGGACGAGGGGGATTTGCCACAGGCGGGAGAGGAGTAGGCGCAGCATGGGGGAAAGTTTAAGGGGTGCGCTGTTGGCGGATGATTTCGGCGACGGTCAGGTCGGGCTGCTGCTTGATGGCTTTTTCAAGATCGGTGATGGGGAGGAAGGCGGTGGAACCGTCTTCGTGGGCGACGGGGACATGCTTGGGTTGCGGGAAATGGCAAGAGGCTTAGGGCCGGCTGGAGACATTCATCATGGCCTCCAACTTCGCCCAAGGCAAACACAATTGCATGGGCTGGTCAGGCATTTCAATCAGCCCGAAGCGCAAGTAAAACTTTTTGGCGCGGTCATTGAGGCAATCCACAAAGACGGCGATGAAAGGCACTTCTTGTCCGGCTGACCACAGGTGGGCCAGGGCTTGGGCAAACAGGCGCTCGCCCAAGCCATTTTGCCCCTGTCCCTGCAAGTCTTCGCGAATGCCCAGCCATGCCAGCATCAAAGAGGGCAAGGTGTGGTGGGTCGGCAGGCCTTTGGCCAGAGCGGGGGGCAGCAGTGAGAAATTCACGCTGTGCTGGGCCAGTGTGTAATAACCGGCAATGGCCCCGGTTTCATCCAACAGGATCTTGGTGGTGGCCAGATGCTTGGCTTCCGCCTGAAAGGCTTTGGTGTGCAGCCAGACATCGACTTCAGGGACGCCGGAGCGGAAGGCGGCGCGCGGGTGGGCGCGGGTGATGGTTTCAAGCCGGTAGCCTTTGGGGAACAGCGGATTCACGCCACGGCCTTTTGCATCAGGCGCCCCAAGCGTTTTTGCCCGGTGGTGAGCGTCACGGGTTGGTGGAGCGCGCGCCACAGGGCTTCCTGCCCTTTGGCGGACAAAACCAGGGTGACCGGTTGCATGGCGGCTATTTCTTGGCGCGCTTGCGCCACCAACACTTGGCGCACATAGTCGCTTACCCCAAGATCACGCAGGTCGGCGGCTTCTTGAATCATGCGCTTGCTGGCGGCGTCGATGCGCGTTTGCAGAATGGAGACGCGGGGCTTGGCGCGCCGGCTGGTGGCAGCGGTGGCTGGGCGTTTGGCGGTGCGGCGGGTTGGGGTGGTGGTGGCCATGGGGGCTCCTGAAGGGGGATGTCATAGTGTACTGCAAGATGCAGCACATCATGCTGGTGGCTGGTTCTCGTCAGGGCTGGCGGGTCAACAGCGCACGGGCTTGTTGGAGCGCGGGTGTCCCCACC
>CAZVNU010000388.1:1719-2303 GCA_964628335.1 uncultured Phycisphaeraceae bacterium | reverse complement strand
AAAACCCCCATCGTGTCGGTGGTCATCGGCGAAGGCGGCTCCGGCGGAGCGCTTGGCATCGGCGTGGCCGACCGCCTGGCCATGTTGGAATACGCCTGGTACAGCGTGATCTCCCCGGAAGGTTGCGCCGCCATCCTGTGGAAGACCGCCACTCCGCAAAACAACGCCGAAGCCGCCCGCGCCTTGAAGCTCACCGCCAAGGACAACATGGCGCTGGGCACCATTGACGAAGTGGTCGGCGAACCCGTCGGCGGCGCCCACCGTTCGCCCTCCAAAGCCGCCGGATTGCTGGAGGCGTGGATCGGCAAGACGCTCGATGGCTTGAAGAAGGAGCCGCTCGACCTGCTGTTGGACAAGCGGTACGCAAGGTTGCGGAAGATCGGGGAGGTGGCGGAGTGAAAGCGGCCAATCCATTTTCGCCGTACGGGTTCGTCCGCCGCTGGTCTTGGCTCTGGTTGTTGGCAGCCGGTTTTCTCGCCGGTTTTTCGGCATCCCTGCTGTTGGGGGTCGGTGTGGTGTGTTTCCCGCCTCCGGTCAAGGAGGGGCAGAATTTCGCCGGGTGGCGCATGATGGCGGCATCCAAG
>CAZVNU010000388.1:0-1709 GCA_964628335.1 uncultured Phycisphaeraceae bacterium | reverse complement strand
GAGGTGGCGCCGTGGAGCAGCCGTCCGCCGGAAGGCAGCAACCTGTCGGGCATCGCCCATGTCGAGGACGATTGCTACATCCTGGTCAGCGACAAGGGCGCCCACTTGTTGTGGGGGGAAATCAAGGTGGATCCCCGAAGCGGGGTCGTGCAATCGGCCGTGTTGGCGGACCAAGTGGCGCAACTGCAGGGCGGGATTGATGTCGAAGCCTGCGCCATCGCCCCCGACGGCAACAGCATTGTGGTGGCGGACGAGGCGGATGCCAGTTTGTCTTCCTTCCCGATGGTGTGGGGCAGGGGATGCGGCCTCATCCAACTCAACAAGCGGAGGGATGTGGTGGCGGGGGCGCGGGAGAACCTGTCCTTGGAGTCGTTGGCCACGGGGGCCGACGGCAAGGGCTATTGGACCATCAGCGAGGATGCCTTGACCGATGACGGTCCGCGCGCCTCGGCGCAGGCGGGGGCGTGGTTGCGATTGCAGCGGGTGGACCTTGATTTTTCCCCGGTGCGCCAATGGGCCTACCACACCGACCGGGTTCCGGGAGCCTTCCTCCTCCCCGGCGGGGTCAGCGGGGTCGCGGACATCTTGGCGTTGCCGGACGGCAGTTTGGTCATGTTGGAGCGGTCTCTTGGGATAAGGGGCTTCCGCATCCGGCTTTATCTGGTGCGCCCCGATGCGTCCCTGCCCGATGTTTCCTCCGTGGCGCATCTGGATCGTACGCAGGGCGTCGCGCCACTGCCGAAAGAACTTCTTTTCGAATGGCATGGGCGGAGCAATTTTGAGGGCATCACCCTGGGGCCTCCCTTGGAGGGTGGGGCGCGGTCGGTGCTCCTGGTGGCCGATGATGGGGACCCCGTCTCCACGCCGGGCCTTTTGGCGCTGAAATTGGAGCGGGTGGAAAGCAGGTAAAATCCGCCTTCCTCTTCCGGTATCCCCGCATGCTCCGTTTCCGTCGCAAACTCCGCCGCCGCGCCCATGGCGAGCCGCACATGGATCTCGTCCCGTTGGTGGATGTGGTGTTCCAAATGCTGTTTTTCTTCATGATCGCCATGACCGTGATGTCGCAGGTCAAGACCCGTTCGGTGGCGATGGCCAATGTGGTGGGCGGCGAGAGCAAAGGCTCGCTTGGCCAAGGCACTGGCAAGGCGCATTTTTTAAGGGTGGATGGCACCGGTCAAATCGTGCTCGATGACCGCATCGTGGCGGCCGCCGAATTGGACGGCCAATTCAAAGCCATCGCCGCCGAAGACGGCGCCACCCTGCACATGGAATTGGAGAAGCAAGGCAGTTCCGACCGCGCTCCGGTGCTGTTTGACCTGTACCAGCGCGTGGGCGCGGCCGGCATTCCCGCCGTCACCTTCACCCAGTCGGAAGGATTGGGCGCGCCGCCAAGTTCCAAGGTCGCGCCATGAAGTGGCCGGCCCTGATCCGCGACAATATTTTTGTGATCGGGTGCGTGGCCGCCTCGCTGTTGTTGCATGCCGTGTTGGCGGTGGTGGGGCAAAAGGCGGTATCAAGGACCGGGGTGGTTGTGGTGGTGGCTGCCGGTAAAGCGGCGGGGGCCTTGCCGCCGGGGGCGCAGCCGGTGCCTTTGGACAAAAAACCGGAGCAACCCCAAACGCCCCCGCCCAAGCAGATCAAATCGCAGCCGCAGCAACCCAAGCCGCCGGAGAAAAAAGACCCACCCAAGCGGGTGGTGCAGGAGCGGA